>DAICZL010000324.1 GCA_027311165.1 bacterium | reverse complement strand
GGTCGGGGAATTCTCGTTCATCCTGGCCGGTCTCGCCGTCGAGCTCGGGCTGCTGCCGCCGCCGGGCCAGCAGCTGGTGCTGGGCGGGGCGATCATGTCGATCATGCTCAACCCGTTCGCGATGCGGCTGGCGGGAAGGCTGGCGCGGCGGGGAACGGCAGCGGCGTCCGCGCCATAGTGTCCCGATTCCGATATTCGCAGCATTGAAATGTGGCCGGAACCGGCACACCAGCTCTTTGTTTTCAGTGGCCTGCTGATCCCCGAAGGTCGCGGTGAGGAGCCGCGAACTTCGAGGGCAGGCCCCTAGGAGCGACATCCGGCCAGAGAAACTTATCAGATCGGGCGCCGCTCTGCTCCGCCGGCCCGCTCGAAACGCCGGCCGCGACCGCCTCGAAACCGCCCCGGCCATCGATGAGACGCCGCTCTGGCGGGTGCGGACCCGATGGGTCCGAACCGGTCGCTGCGGCCGATCCCGATCGGCCCGTCCCTCGGCTTGATCTCGCCGGCAGGGCCGATAGTCTCTGCGCCTCTCCGGGGGACATCCGATGCGGCGACTGGGCCTGGCTGGCGCACATGGTTTTCTGAGGGCGATCCGGGGTGTGGCGGGATGGCTGCCGGCCGCCGCCGGACCCTGCGTCCGGGTGATGGCGATCCCGGCGCTGGCGCTCGGCCTGGCGGCGGCGGGGCCGGCCGGCGAACCGGTGCCGCTCGGGGCGATCGAGGTGCTGAGCGGGCCCAGCGCCGCCTATGGCATCGCCATCCGTTCGGGCTTCGAACTGGCACTGGACGAGATCAACCGCGCCGGCGTGCTCGGCGGCCGGCCGATCACGCTGCAGGTCGAGGATTCCGCCGCCAGCAAGGACCAGGCGATCAACGCCGCGCGCAAGCTGATCGGGCGTGACAAGGTGGTGGCGATCTTCGGCCCCACCCTGTCGAACGAGATGTTCGCCGCCGGGCCGGTCGGCAATGGCCGGGGCATTCCCATGCTCGGTACCTCCACCACCGCCGCCGGCATCACCGCGATCGGGCCGTTCATCTTCCGCACCGCCCTGCCCGAGGCCGACGTGATCCCGGTGGCGCTGCATCACGCCATCGCGGGGGGCGTGAAATCCATCGCGCTGCTCTACGCCAATGACGACGCCTTCTCGAAATCCGGCTTCGAGGTGATGAAGGCGGCGGTGGATGCGGCCGGCCTGAAAACCGTGGCGGTCGAGAGCTTCGCCAGCAAGGACACGGATTTCTCCGCCCAGCTCACCAAGATCAAGGGGCTGGCGCCGGATGCGGTGGGGATCTCGGCGCTGGTCGAGCCGATCGCGGGGGTGCTGCTGCAGGCCCGCCAGCTGGGCTTCGGCAAGGACGTGGTGTTCATCGGCGGCAACGGCGCGAATTCCCCCCGGCTCGGCGAGATCGCCGGCGCGGCCGCCGACGGGCTGATCGTCGCCAGCCCGTGGTTCCTGGGCAAGCCCGATCCGCCCAACCAGCGCTTCGTGGCGGCCTTCACCGCCCTCTTCGCCCGCCCGCCCGCCCCGT
>DAICZL010000322.1 GCA_027311165.1 bacterium | reverse complement strand
GGTGGAGGTGGTGCCCTGGTCCAGGGCCAGGATCAGCTCAGGCATCGGCCGTCTCCAGGGGTGTCAGCCAATCTGCCGGGACTGCTCGCGCCAGGGAGTGCGGCTTCGGGGAGCGCTGCCCCCGGGCGGGTTCCCAAAGGGCCATGGGGGCAGAGCCCCGGCCGTCTTTCACTTCGCCTCCAGCCGGTCCAGCCGCAGCCGCTGCCGCCGGTCGGTCAGCCGCCTTGCCGCCAGCCACACCGCCGCCACCGCGGCGATGCCGCTTCCTCCGGCCAGCAGGAACATCAGCAGGATCTGGTATTTCACCGCCTCCATCGGCGGCATTCCGGCCAGGATCTGCCCGGTCATGATCCCCGGCAGGGTGATGATCCCGGCCGCCGACATGGTGTTGATCAGCGGCAGCAGCGCCCGGCGCACGCTGGCGCGCACCAGGCCGCGCATCGCCTCGGTGATCGAGGCCCCCAGCGCCAGCTGCGCCTCGATCGCGGCGCGTTCGCGCACCACCCCGCCCAACAGCGCATCCAGGGCCAGGCTGGCGGCGTTCATCACGTTGCCCAGCACGATGCCGGCCAGCGGGATCGCATAGCGGGCGTCGTACCACGGCACCGGGCGGATCGCCGTGGTCAGCGCCAGGGTGGCGGTGATGAAGGTGGCCAGCAGCACCGCCCCGGCGCCCACCGAGTAATTGCCGAACCGGCCCAGCCGCTGTTCCGGCCGTGCCGCCACTTCCCGCCCCGCCATCGCGGCCATCGCCAGCAACACCGCCAGGGTCACCGCCGGCGAGGCGAGGGCGAACACGCTGCGCAGCACCAGCCCGATAAGCAGCAGCTGCACCACCATCCGCCCCGCCGCCCAGGCGAGCTGACGGTGCAGGTTCAGCCCCAGGGCGATCGACAGCCCCATGTCCAGCACCACCAGCGAGGCGGCGACGGCGAGATCACGCGGGGTGAGCAGGATCGGGGTCATGCCGGCCTGAGCCGGCCGTGGTCCATGCGCAGCCTGCGCGCCGCCAGGCGGCTGGCCTGCTCGGCGCTGTGGGTGACCAGCACCAGCGTGGTGCCGGTGGCGAGGCGTGCGCGCAGCACCGCCTCGGTGCGGGCGGTCGCCTCGGGGTCGAGCGCGCCGGTGGGTTCGTCCAGCAGCAGCACCCTGGGATCGGCCAGCAGGGCGCGGATCAGAGCCAGACGCTGCCGTTCGCCGGTGGACAGGCGCGCGACCGCCATGCCCAGCAGCGCAGGGGACAGGCCCAGCGCGGCGATCAGGTCGGTGACCTGCCGGGGCGGGGCCGCGGCGAAATGCGGGGCGATGGTCTCGTGCCACCAGCCGGGCTCGGCGGCGCTGTACACCACTTGCCGCCGCCAGGCGGGGCCGGTGAAGCCCTGCCGCTCCTGCCCGTCCAGCCAGACCTGGCCCTGGCTGGGATCGAGATCGGCGATCATGCGCAGCAGCAGGGACTTGCCCGAACCCGAGGCGCCGGTGATGGCCAGGCAGGCACCTTGTGCCAGCTCCAGATCGAAAGGGCCGGCCAGCGTGCTGCGCAGTCCCTCCAGCCGCAGCCTTGCCGGCATGGTCACTTGGGTTTCGGGCGGGCGTTCATGCGGGGTGGTCCTTGGGGGGCGGCAGATCGGCGGCAGGACAAGGCAAGGCCAAGGGCTCTGCCCTTCGACCCGCCACGGACCGTCGCTCCCTGGACCCGGCATTCCCTGGGGGGTACCCTCCACGGAAAGGGTCTGGGGCAGAGGCCCCGGCAGGTCCAGGGCGGGGCCCTGGCCTTGCCTTATGCCTGACCCTCGGTGCCGCCTCTGCCCTAGCTCTTGGCCGCTTCGGCCAGCTTCTTCAGGTTGTCGAGTCCGCCGCGATAGACCCCAGTGATGGCCTTCACCGCGGCCGCGTCGTCCATGCCCGCGGCCGGGGTGGGCGAGGGGTCGGCGCGGGTGAAGCTGCCGCGCCAGACGACGGTGCTGCCGTGGTTCGGCCCCGGCTTCACGGTGATCGTCGAATGGTAATTCGCGGCCGGGATCACCTTGATGTTGTTGGGATCGTCGGTGAACTTGTAGCTGTAGGTCATCTTGCTGGCGTTGTATTTGGTCAGTTCTTCGGTCAGCTTCGGCCCGCCGAGATCAAGTGTGCGGATCGAGCCCACGGTATTGCCGGTGGTCGCTTCCGATTTCTTGATCGCCGGATGCCAGGTCAGATCGCTGAAATTCTGGATGATCGCCCAGACCTTGGCGGGTGGGGCGGAGATGTTGACCGTCTCCACGGCCTTGAGATGTCCCGAGGATTTCGCCCCTGCCGGGACGGCGATCGCAAGCAGCCCGGCGGATGCCAGGGCGGCGCTCAACACCAAACGTCTTTTCAACATGTTTTCTCCCTTTCCTGAACGGATGTCACGTTCGCAGGATAGGGGGACGGTGCATTATTGGCTAGTGCCCGGACCCGGAGGCGCAACGACACCTTCGCGGCGGTGGCGCTGAGTATTCGCGAATGGGCCGGTGCAAACAAAACGGGGGCCGGTCGCCCGGCCCCCGTTTCTGGTCACGTCACGAAAGCTGTGGATCAGGCAGCCTGGGCGCTCACGGTCTGGCCCGCCCGGGCGGCCACGCGGTCGCCGAGGTCACTGCCGGTCAGCAGCATCGGGGCCACCTGGCGATCGGAAACGACCGGCAGGAAGTCCGGGTGCAGCACCATCGGCAGATCGGCATTCTCGAAGGTGGTGCGGTTGCCGGTATCGAGATAGCTCTCGGCGGTCAGGCCCTCGGCCAGCAGGATGTCGTGGTCTTCGAGTTCCACATGGAAATAGCTGATATCCTCGAAGCCGCTGTCCTGAACGATGGTGACGCCGTTCACCAGGCACTTGGCCGGGATCAGCACCCCATCGGCATAGATCGCATGATCCGGGGAGACCAGCAGGTCCCGATGGGGCACCGCATCGGCGAAGGCGCCGCGGCGGATGCGGATCGGGTTCGCGAGGTCCGGGCGGGGATGGGCAGCGAGATCGATCTGCCGGCGGCCGATCCAGGTGACCGGCTTCAGAGTGGCCCCCTTGCCGGAGAAGGTGACCATCAGGTCGCCTTCCTTCAGGTCTTCCACCTTCACTTCGCCGCGGGCGGTCAGCAAATGGGTACCGGCGGCGAAGCACACCACCACCACTTCCAGATGACCGCTATTGTCGACCAGCTTGAACGGATCGGCGCCGAGATGCTGGCCGGCATACAGCTTCACCGAGAGATCGGCGATCTGCGTCATGCCGTCCATGATCGTCAGCTGATGGGTCATATAGCTGTAGCTGTAGCTATAGGTGGTGCTGTAGCCGATCGCGGTGAGGTTGATCCCGTCCCCGCCCCGGAACCCCATGATCATGCTGGAGAAGGCCGACGGGTCGGTGGCCGACACATCGCCCAGGTTCAGCGTGTTGGTGCCGGTGTGGAACCACACCGTCTCGCTGGACGCGCCCAGACCATCGACGGTCAGGCTGGCGCCGTTCCAGAGATTGATGTAGCCGCCGTTGGCGCCGGCCGCCGGGTTGTAAAGGTTGCCCGACACCGTCAGCGAGGAGCCCGAAATGTCCAGATGCGGCGCACCCCATTTGGTGTCGCCGGTCGTGGTCATCGCCAGGGCGCCGATCGTGTAATCGTGACCCGGATGGATACGCACCTGATAGGAGGCGCCGGCGAAGTCGCCGAACACCGCCGTGTCGCCGGCTCCGGGAACTCCGCCGCCGGTGGACAGCCAGTTCCCAGGCGTGTTCCACGAGCCGCTCAGCGGCTGCAGCAGGCCGTCCCAGACATAGTTCGACATTTCAGAACCCTTTCGCAACCGACAGCTTGAGGTTAAAATTCCAGCAACCCGGCCCAGGGTCAAGGACAATGAGCGTCTGCAGCATGGCTCGCGCAGATGTTATGAGGTCTTGCGCCCGAGCCCCGGAAAATCTCGATATTTCATCGATCTTCGCACACGGGGTATCAATCCTGGGTTGTGGATTCGGGGTCGGTCGGCGGTCTTGGCATTTTTTTGGACGGGGGGCGGTGGCAGATCGCGGCCATCAGTCCTGGAAACTCGATTCCGGCGCCCTCAGCGCGGCGTTCAACTCGGCGCCCAGCAGCACGACATAGGCGGTGACGTAGAACCACATCATCACGCCCGCCGCCGCGCCGAGCGGGCCGTAGGTCAGGTCGTAGCGGGCGATCCGTGCGACATAGAAGGAAAACAGGGTGGAGAGGGCCAGCCAGAGCAGCGTCGCCGCCAGGATACCGGGACCCAGCGCGCGCCAGCCCGGCGCGGGCGGCGCGGGGCCGAAACGGTAGAGCAGCGCCAGCGCCAGCGTAATGAACACCAGCAGCACCAGGAGCGCCGCCATATGCAGCAGCCCGAAATGGCTGTTGGAGAGGCCGAGAAACTGAATCGCCGCCGGCAGTCCCACCAGGAAGGCGAGGCCCAGCACCGCGCCCAGGATCGCGCCCAGCGTCATCAGCAGCGCCACCAGCTGGAAATGCAGGAAGCTGCGCGATTCGGTCTGCTTCGCGGCCATGTTGAGCGCCGCCAGGATCGCCTTGGTACCGGTCATCGAACTCCACAGCGCGATCACGGTGCTGACCAGCAGCCCGAGACCCAGTGTGTCGCGCCCCTGCTGCACCAGCATATGCACCCGCGCGGCGATCAGCGCGAACGCCTCGGGGGGCAGGAAATCGCGGAGATTGCGCAGTTGCGGCTCGACCGTGCGCGGATCGAAGGCCAGGCCATAGATGAACACCATCATGGTGATCGCGGGGAACAGCGCGAGCGTCGCGTAGAAGGCGCAGCCGGCAGCGACCAGGGAGACCCGGTCGGAGATCATCTCCCGCGCGGTGCGCCGCACTGCCCCCCGCCAGTGCCGCCGCGACCGCCAGGCCGCGCCTGACCGCGGCACGGCGGCAAAGTCGGGATCCGGAGAAGCCCGGTTCTGGCGGGTCTCCGCCAACCCATCCGCGCCCGGCCGGCCCTCACCGGCCGGAGTCCCGGCCGGGCGATCCGCTGCGCGAACGTCCGCTACGGGAGGGGAAGCGCCTTGCGGCGCTTCTCCGGGATGGTCCCCCCGGAGCTCCTTCCGGGGCGGATCCGAGGTTCCTTGGGTGGCAGCCAATGCGCTTCCTGCACCGATCTTCAGATATCTGACGTTTTCCGCCTATCCGGCTGGCGGCGCGAGAGAATTTTGCAGGCGAGCGATGTGGCACCGTGGCCGCCTTCACGTGGTTTTCGCTTGCGCCGGGGGGGTGGGGGTCCTATGTGACCTTCACGCAGCAACGCACGTGCCTCTGGCCCCCGTGGTTACGCAACGACGTCAAGCGTTCTGGCAAGTCGGCCTGCCTGGCCGATCGATGTCGCTGGTTCGTTCGACCGTTTCGTCAACTGCGCCCGTCGCCTTCATCAGGCGGGCGTCTTATCCGGGGAGGCCGTGTGCGATGACACCCAAGATCGCCCGCTTTCTGTCTGAGCAGCAGCCGGCAACGCCGTGTCTGGTGCTGGACGTAGACCGCGTGGAAAGCAATTTCCGTGCGTTGAGCGCCGCTTTGCCGCTCGCGCGGATCTACTACGCCGTGAAGGCCAACCCGGCGCAGGCCGTGCTGGAACGCCTGGCCGGCCTCGCCTCCTGCTTCGATGCGGCGAGCTTCGAGGAGATCGAGGCGTGCCTGGCGGCCGGTGCCCGGCCCGAGGCGATCAGCTTCGGCAACACCATCAAGAAGGCTGCGGCGATCCGCCATGCTTACGAGGCGGGCGTGCGCCTGTTCGCCTTCGATTCGGCTGAGGAACTGGACAAGCTGGCCCGATTCGCGCCCGCCAGCCGGGTCTATTGCCGGCTGCTGGTCGAGAACGAGGGGGCGGACTGGCCGCTGTCGCGCAAATTCGGCACCAGCATCGAGACCGCGCGCGACCTGATGCTGCGCGCCGGCGAGCTCGGCCTCGACCCTTACGGCCTGTCCTTCCATGTGGGCAGCCAGCAGACCGACACCAGCAGCTACCAGGCGGCGATCGGCCGGGTGGCGATGCTGTTCACCGACCTCAAGGAGGCCGGCGTCAATCTGCGCATGGTCAATCTGGGCGGCGGCTTCCCCACGCCCTATCGCGATGCGGTGCCCGAGATCGACCGGTTCGGCGATGCCATCATGGGGGCCATGACCCGGCATTTCGGCAATGCCTTGCCCGAGATGATCATCGAGCCGGGCCGCTTCATCGTGGGCGATGCCGGCGTGGTCAGCGCCGAGGTGGTGCTGGTCAGCCGCAAGGCGAAGGACGACCCGGTGCGCTGGGTGTATCTGGATATCGGGCGGTTCGGCGGTCTGGCCGAAACCGAGGGCGAGGCGATCAAATACCGCTTCGCCACCCGTCATGATGGCAAGCCCACCGGACCGGTGGCGATCGCCGGCCCGACCTGCGACGGCGCCGACATCCTGTACGAACGGTCGAATTACCGCCTGCCGCTGGGTCTCGAATCGGGCGACCGGGTCGAGATCCTCTCGGCCGGTGCCTATGTCACCACCTATGCCAGCCAGCGCTTCAATGGCTTTCTGCCGCTGGCGGAACATTATGTCTGAACCGCGCAACGTCTGATCGCGCGCCATCTCCGGCTTCCGTGCGAGGGGATGGCGAGGCCAGGGCAGTCGAACACTGCCCTGGCCTTGTCGGGCGCCGGTCACGCGGCGATCCCGGATGGAACCCTGCGATGGGATGGCGCACCAACGGCGCGCTCCTTCCCCGGAGCTGGTTGCTCGGTAAAGCAAGGAGCAGGAGCGATGGCCGATCGTCGATCAGATCGGCGACCGCCCTAAAGCCGCAGCGCCGCCCGCAACCCCATCGCGACGACCGTCACCACCACCACGCCGGCGGTATATAGAGCCGCGAACCAGATCAGCCGCCGCATCAATGGTAGTGGGTCCCTGCCCCGACCTTGCCGCGGAAGGTCCAATAGGTGAAGCCGGTATAGGCCAGGATGATCGGGATCAGCACCACCGCGCCCACCAGCAGGAACGCCTGGCTGGCCGGCGGCGCCGCGGCGTCCCAGATCGAGATCGACGGCGGCACCAGGTTCGGCCAGATGCTGATCCCCAGCCCGGCATAGCAGAGCACGAACCAGCCCTGGGCGCACAGGAACGGTGTCACCTGACCGCCGCGCTGCAGGCTCCGCCAGAACCAGTAGGTCAGCAGCGCCATCAGGATCGGCACCGGGCTGGTCAGCAGGATCCCCGGCCAGCCGAACCAGCGATGGCTGAAGGTCGGGTACAGCGTGGGCGTCCACAGCGACACGGCGACGATCAGGGTCAGCGTGATCAGCCCCAGCGCTCTGGCATAGCTTCGGCAGCGCGCCTGCAACGCGCCTTCGGTGCGCCAGATCAGCCAGGTGGCGCCCAGCAGCGCATAGCCCACCACCAGGGAGACGCCGCAGAACACGGTGAAGCCCGACAGCCAGTCCCACCAGCCGCCGCTATAGCTGCGCCCGGTGACCTGCACGCCCTGCAGCAGGCTGCCCAGCGTCAGACCCTGGGCGAAGGCCGCCAGTGTCGAACCCAGGAAGAACGCCACGTCCCACCAGAACCGGCCGTTTCTGGTGGCGGCACGGAAGCGGAACTCGAAAGCCACGCCGCGGAAGACCAGCGCCAGCAGCATGGCGATGATGGTCGGGTAGTGCGCCGTCATGATCACCGAATAGGCGAGCGGGAAGACCGCGAACAGTCCGCCACCGCCCAGGATCAGCCAGGTTTCGTTGCCGTCCCAGACCGGGGCGACGGTGTTCACCATCACGTCGCGGTCCTCGGCCTGGTGCTCCAGACCGAACAGGATCCCGACGCCGAGGTCGAAACCGTCCAGCAGCACATAGGCCAGGACCGCGACGCCAATCAGGCCGGCCCAGACCACCGGCAGATCGAGCCAGGGAAGCGTCATCATCGCCGCTACTCCGCCGCTGCCGGGTGTTCAGGCGGGACCATCGCGGCGAGCGGGGTGATGCCGGCCGAGCGCAGCGGCACG
>DAICZL010000321.1 GCA_027311165.1 bacterium | reverse complement strand
GGCACTGTCTGTCTCGGCATGATATTTTCACCGATGCACTGAGCACGCTGGCACTCATAGGAATTGGCCCCGTAGATTTTGCAGGTCTTGTCGGCCTCTTCCTGCGACGGGCACGCTCCGTCATTGACGGCCAGGCGGATCCGGGCAGAGCCATGCCTCATGATCCATGCGAGGTTGTTGTCATATCATTTCAAACCCGCCTGCCGCGCATAGGCATCGAGGTTGCGCCAGCCGAGTTTCGCGTAGGTCAGCGGGTTGGCCTTCTCCGGGTCCTGTTCGGCCTCCACCACCAGCCAGCCCTGATAGCCTGCCAGTAGTTTCAGCACGGCCGGGAAATCCACCGCGCCGTCGCCGGGCACGGTGTACACGCCCGCCACCACGGAATCGAGAAAGCTCCAGTCCCGCCGCGCGGCTTCCGCCATCACCGCGGGCCGCACATCCTTGCAGTGCACATGGGCCACGCGGGCGCGGTAGCTGCGCGCCAGTGCGGCGGGGTCGGTGCCGCCCCAGGTGGCGTGGCCGGTGTCCAGCAGCAGATGCAGGGCGGGGCCGGTCGCATCCATCAGTCGGTCGATGTCCTCCCCGCTCTGCACCACGGTGCCCATGTGGTGGTGGTAGGCCATCGCCAGGCCCTGCTCGGCGACCATCTTTCCGAGTTCGGTCAGCCGGCGGCCGAATTCCGGCCAGTCCGGCGCGGCGAGGTGCGGGCGGCGCGAGAGCGGCGCGGAGCGGTCGCCATGAATCGCATTCGAGGTTTCCGCGACGATCGCCACCGTGCAGCCCATCGCCTTCAGCAGATCGAGATGTTTCTGCATGTGGCGCAGTTCGGTCGCCGGATCGCGCAGCAGCAATTCGGTCGAATACCAGCCGGAAATCAGCGCGATGTCGTGGCGCTGCAGGATCGGCCGCAGCGCCTCGGCCTCGCGGGGGAATTTATGGCCGAGCTCGATGCCCTCGAACCCGGCCTCCCGCGCTTCGGCGAGGCAGGTTTCCAGCGGCGTCGCGCCGCCCAGGCTGCGCAGATCGTCATTCGACCAGGCGATCGGGTTGGTTCCAAGACGGACGGACATGCGGATCAGGCTCCCAGGCGCTGATGGGCGCGGGCGGCTTCCCGCGCCTGATGGGCGGCGAGCACTTCCGGCCGCGCCGAGACCTCCGGCACCGCCACGTCCCACCAATGCCCGCCGGCCCGTGTGCTCGCGCGCGGATCGGTGTCGATCACCACCACACTGGTCTTCGTGCAGTCGCGGGCGCGGGCGAGGGCCGGGGCCAGTTCGGCCAGGCTGCCGACATGTTCGGATGCGGCCCCCAGGCTCGCGGCATGGGCGGCGAAATCCACGACCGGCAGCGTCACGTGGCTGGCATCGGCCAGCAGGTTGTTGAACCCGGCCCCGCCGGTCGCGCGCTGCAGGCGGTCGATGCAGCCGAAGCCGCGATTGTCGAGCACCACGACGATCAGCTTGAGGCCCAGCATCACCGAGGTCGCGAGCTCGGAATTCATCATCAGATAGCTGCCATCGCCCACCAGCACGATCACCTCGCGGTCGCGCCGGGCGAGTTTCACGCCCAGCCCGCCGGCTATCTCGTAGCCCATGCAGGAGAAGCCGTATTCCATGTGATAGGTGTTGGGCTGCGCCGCCTGCCATAATTTGTGCAATTCGCCCGGCAGCCCGCCGGCGGCGCAGACCACGATGTCGGACGGGCGGCAGACGCGCTGCACCGCGCCCAGCACCTGCGCATCCGAGGGCAGGGGCGCGTTGGAGGGGCCGGTCGCCGCGGCGGCATCCGGCGCCCAGGCGGCAAGTTCGGCGCGGGCATCGCCGATCCAGGACAGCGGCGCCTTGTGCGCGCCCAGCAGGGCGGACAGCGCGGCCAGGCCGCTGCGCGCATCCGCCACCAGCGGCAGGGCGGCGTGCTTGCCGGCATCGAAGGGCTGCACGTTCAGCCCGATGATGCGCCGGTGCGGATTGCGGAACAGCGCCCAGGATCCGGTGGTGAAATCGGCGAGGCGGGTGCCCACGGCCAGGATCAGATCGGCGCGGCCGGCCATGCTGTTGGCCGCCCCGGTGCCGGTCACCCCGATCGCGCCCAGGTTCAGCGTGTGGTCGTGCGGCAGCGATCCCTTGCCGGCCTGGGTCTCGGCGACGGGGATGGCGTGCGCCTCGGCGAAATGGGCCAGCGCCTCGCCGGCCTCGCTGTACAGCACGCCGCCGCCGGCGATGATCAGCGGCGCCTTGGCCGCCTCCAGCGCCACCGCGGCCGCGTGCAGTTCGTGCGCGTCGGCCTGCGGCCGGCGGATATGCCAGGTCCGCGGGGCGAAGAAGCTCGAAGGATAGTCGAACGCCTCGGCCTG
The DNA here is from genome assembly GCA_027311165.1 of bacterium. Classification (GTDB taxonomy): domain Bacteria; phylum Pseudomonadota; class Alphaproteobacteria; order Acetobacterales; family Acetobacteraceae; genus DAICZL01. The sequence continues at coordinate 6,774 of DAICZL010000321.1, read as the reverse complement.
CACGTCCTGACACAGCGCCAGGGTCACCGGTCCGCAGGCGGCCGGGTCGGTCAGCACCGACAGGGCATGGGGCAGGGCGGCGAGCAGCTGCCCGGGACGGGTGATGCGGTCGAAGAAGCGCGAGACCGGGCGGAAGCAATCGTTGGCCGACACGGTCGCGTCGCTGAAGCTCTCGATCTGCTGCAGCACCGGGTCGGGCGCACGGCTCGCGAACACATCGCCCGGCAGCAGCAGCACCGGCAGGCGGTTGACATGCGCGACCGCGGCGGCGGTGACCATGTTGGTGGCGCCGGGTCCGATCGAGGTGGTGCAGGCCATCATCCGCCGCCGGTTCAGCGCCTTGGCATAGGCGATCGCGGCCAGTGCCATCGCCTGCTCGTTATGCGCCCGCAAGGTCGGCAGGGTCTCGCGCAGCTGATACAGCGCCTCGCCCATGCCGGCGACGTTGCCATGGCCGAAGATCGCCCAGACCCCGCCGAACAGCCGCTCTTCCCGCCCGTCGATCACGGTATGCTGGACCGCCAGATAGCGGGTCAGCGCCTGGGCCATGGTCAGCCGGATGGTGGACATCGGTGCCTCCGCTGGGGTGGACGGGAAATCGGGATCAGAAGGCGGCAGGTCGCGCCTCGGTCCAGGCAGCGACCAGCCGGGCGAAGCGGTCCGCCATGTCGGTGATGGCCGTGGCATCGTCCTTGCCGCCCGCCAGCCAGGCTGCCGCTTCGGGGGCGAACGAGGTGCGGCCGAATGTGCAGCCGCGCGGTGCGGGGCACGGGGTAGCGTTGCGCAGGCCCGCGTGAGGCGCGGCGTCCGGCGCTTCCAGACCGAGCATGACCATCCCGCGGCAGAACCGGTCTCCTCCTCGATCATCGCCGCGATGTTGTCCCACGCGGTCGTGCGGGCCGGCGGCGGCGGCTGCCACCGGTCCAGCCTGATGAGCAGACCATAGAGCCGGCGCAGCACGCTGGCGATGGTCTCATCGGCCATTGCGGTATCTGTGGGCGGGATGATCCCGATCAGCACCTCCCGCCCGATCGACAGCCCGGCGGATGTCGTGCCGAGCAGGGCCTGCCGGGCGGGGAGGGGATCGCGGCCGCAATCCCGGCACCGCCCATCGGGCCGGGCATGAACACGATCACCGCCAGGCTGAGCGGGCGGATCCGGCGCAGCGGGGCCGGCACATCGGCGCTGCCGCCGGCGCCCCGCGGCGCCAGGCTCGGGTGAAGCGCGCCACCAGCGCGAAGCAGCGCTCAGCCGCCTCGGATCGATGGGCGCGCCGGTGGTGTCCTCGCCTTCGGGGCGGGCCCTGCGCGGACGCAGCGCCCCCAGGGGCGTCGCCGAGGCAGGCAGCCGGCCGCTGATCTGCCGGGCATCGAGATCGACCGGGGACCGGCCGCGTCACCAAATCAGGCGCGCGGGATTCCTGGCGGGGATCGGGACTGGATATTTCAGATACCAGGCGGGGCGGGAGGACGTCCTGGCCGCTTGCCGGCGATCAGCCGAGCAGAATATCAGATCGATCACGTCGTATCGCATGATACGGAAGCCGGGGGGGCGAATGGACAGGATCGGCGTGGCGGTGATCGGCGCCGGGTTCATGGGCAAGTGTCATGCCCAGGCCTGGCGCGTCGCGGGGACGGTGTTCGACGATCTGCCCGCGGTGTCGCTGGAACTGCTCTGTGACATCGCCCCCGGGGCTGACGCGCTCGCGTCCGCCTGGGGTTTCGCCCGCGCCGCCGCCGACTGGCGCGCGGTGCTGGACGACCCGCATGTGCAGGTGGTTTCGATTACCACGCCGAACCATCTGCATCCCGCCCAGGCCCAGGCCGCCCTGGCGGCGGGCAAGCATGTCTGGTGCGAAAAGCCGATGGCCCCCGCCCTGGCCGAGGCCGAGGCGATGGCCGCCTCTGCCGCGGCGGCGGGCGGCTGCCGTACCCGGCTGGGCTATAACTACGCGGCCAATCCGCTGATCGATCAGGCCGCCGCGCTGATCGCGGCCGGGGTGATCGGCACGCCGTTGCATTTCCGCGGCGTGGTGGACGAGGATTATCTGGCCGATCCGGCGCTGCCCTGGTCCTGGCGCTGCCAGGCGCGGCAGGCCGGCCTCGGTGCGCTCGGCGATATCGGCGTGCATCTGGTCAGCCTGGCGCACCGGCTGCTGGGGCCGATCCGGCGTGTGACCGGCACGCTGCAGACGGTGCATCGAGAGCGCCAACTGCCCGGCGGCGGTGTCGCCGCGGTGGAGAACGACGATGCGATGCAGGCGCTGGTGCAGTTCGCCGGCGGCGCCTCGGGGGTGCTGAGTGCGAGCCGTCTCGCCTGGGGGCGCAAGAACCGCCTCGGCTTCGAGGTGCAGGGCAGCGCCGGCACGCTGTGTTTCGATCAGGAGCGGCTGAACGAGTTGCACCTGTTCACCGCCGGCGGTGATCCGGCGACCAGCGGCTTCCGCAGGATCCTGGCCGGCCCCGCCCATCCGCCCTATGGGGCGTTCTGCCCGGCGCCGGGGCATCAGCTGGGATTCAACGATCTCAAGGTGATCGAGTGCGCGTCGCTGCTGCGCGGCATCGCCGGCGGGACGCCGGTGCGGTTCGATTTCGCCGAGGGGCTGGCAATCGAGCGGGTGGTTCATGCGATCGCGCGCTCGGCGGCTATCGGGGCGCCGGTGGAGGTGGCGGGCCAGGGCGCGAGCGGCACCGGCTGACGCGGATTTGCGGACCGATCGGTCTCCATCTCGTTGTTTTGTCGCGCCATTTTTCGCGGTTGAACTCGACCCGATGCGATCCTGCTCTCGGCGACAAAGCCGGGGCTTTGCCGGCCATGGCCCTTTGCCCCCCAGGGAATGGCGGGTCCCGAAGGGCCATGGGGGCGGCTGCCTCGCTCGCCTCATTTCGCCCCGCAGCGCCGCTCGAACACCGCGACCAGCATCGCATCCAGGCTCTGGCGCCAGCAGCGGTCGTTCTGCAAGCCGGCGAGCAGGTCCGGCAGCAGGGCGCGGCTGTCGCGGTCCAGTGCCAGCCTCGCGATCACCATGCGCGGCTCGCTGCGTGCGGCCAGCGACCGCGGATCGGATCCCACCACCAGCAGACGCAGTGTGGCCGGCGCGCTGGCGATGAACACGCCGGCCACGCCCACGCCGTCATTGCCGCGCGGCACCAGCACCAGGCCCTCGGGTCCTGCCGCCGCTGCCGCGGCCAGGGCGGCAGCGCGCTGGGGCTGCATCGTCTCCGGCCGGCTCAGCAGCCCGGCGAGGGAGAGCGCCTGCACCGCCAGGACCAGGCCCAGCCCGGCGCCGGCGATGCGGGGGGGCAGGTTGGCCAGAGCGCCGGCCAGCAGCAGGGCGGCGAAGGGGGTCGCGAAGGCGAGGTAGCGCAGTTCGATCGGAATCGTGTCGAACACCGCTCCGAGCAGCACCAGGCCGAGCGGCGGGGCGAGTGCCGCCATGCCCAGCAGCGCCACCGGGCCGGGCCGGCCGATCCGCCGCCAGCGCCACAGGATCAGGCCGGCGAGGCCGGCGAGCAGCCCGGCCAGCGCGATGCCCGCCAGCGTGCCGGCTGCTCCGGGCAGATAGCGTGGCAGGCCGCCGAACAGTGCCGCGGCCAGATCGCGGGCCAGCGCGGCCAGGCTGGCGGGCAGCGAGAACGGTGGAAACTGGCCGGCCCGGCTGTCCCGCTGGGCCAGGAAGAACCACAGATCCCCGGGCAGGATCAGCGCGAAGCCGGCCCAGCCCGCCAGCCAGAGCCCCAGGGCGCGCCGGCCCTGCCAGGCGAGCCACAGCAGCGCGGCGATCCCGACGAAGCAGGCGAGGTAGTTGGTGAAGCTCGCCAGCCCCAGCAGCACCCCGCCCGCGAAAGCGAGGCCGGCGCGCCGGTGGCGCTGGGCAAGCAGCAGCGTCAGCACCCCCAGCAGCGACAGCGCCTGGGCCAGAGCGAAGCCGCGCGCGATCATGCCGGTATAGGCGAAGCCGTAGCAGCCCAGGGTGAGCAGCATCGCCGCCCCCGCCGGCAGCAAGGCGATCCGGGCGATGGCCCCGACCAGGGCCAGCGCGGCCACACCCGCCAGCACCGAGAACAGCCGCAGCGTCCACAGTCGCGGCACCGCTGCCCCGTCCTGTGACCCATCCGGCGCTCCATCGCGCGCCTCTTGCCGTCCGAGAGCGTCGGTTGCCCCGCGCCACAGCCACAGGGCCCAGAAATACAGCGGCGGATGCACATCGGTCTGCCGCAGCGTGGTGGCGATCTCCGCCGGGTTGGAGCGGCCGGCGAAGACCGTCCGCAGCGCCGCGGCGCTGGCCGGGCGGTCGGGCCAGACCGGCCGGGGCGTGCCGGCCAGCACCAGTGCCGTATAGCCCTCGTCATATTCCATGCCGCGCAGGGCCGCGCCGGCCCCGAGGACGGCGAGGCCGAGCCCCAGGACCAGCGCCACCGCGCCGCGACCGAGGCGGGTAGTGAACGGGTCCAGGTTTGGATATCGGGCCGCCACACAACCTCTAAGGGTAGTTAACGGGTTTCCATTGCACGTATCTCGGGTTTAGTCTATTCATTGCGTCGTTCTGCCGATCGGAAGGCGCGAACGCATGCCGGACAGCTCGCACACTTTGGATGGCCCGATCGAGCCGGGGGCCGGTCTGCGCGAGGCGGGGGCGGGCCTGCTTGAAACCGCCTGGCGTCCGGTCGTCTCGGTGGTGGTGCCCGTATTCAACGAGGCGTCGGGGCTGCACGAATTCCATCGGCGCCTGCGCAGCGTGATGGATGCCGGTCCGGACCGCTGGGAAGTGGTCTATGTCGATGACGGCAGTTCGGATGCCTCGTGCGCGCTGCTGCAGAGCCTCCGGCTGACCGATCCGCGGGTCGCGATCGTCGCCTTGTCGCGCAATTTCGGCAAGGAGATCGCGCCCACGGCCGGGCTCGATCACGCGAAGGGCGAGGCGGTGGTGCTGATCGACGCCGATCTGCAGGACCCGCCGGAGGAGATCCCGCGGCTGATCGCCGCCTGGCGGGACGGGTTCGACATGGTCCATGCCCGCCGGCTGGCGCGCTCGGGCGAGAGCTGGGCCAAGCGGGCCAGCGCATCGCTGTTCTACCGGCTGATGCAGCATACCGGAAAGGTGCGGCTGCCGCGCGATACCGGCGATTTCCGGCTGATGAGCCGCCGGGTGGTGGATGCCGTGCTGAGCCTGCGCGAACAGCACCGCTTCATGAAGGGCCTGTTCGCCTGGGTGGGCTTCCCGACCACCACGATCGATTATGACCGCGCCGCCCGCCATGCCGGGCACAGCAAATGGAACTACTGGACCCTCTGGAATCTGGCGATCGAGGCGATCACCAGCTTCACCGTGCTGCCGCTGAAGATCGCCACCTATCTGGGCATGGCGGTGGCGCTGTTCGCCGCGGTGTTCGGGGCCCAGCTGGTGGTGCGCACCCTGCTGTTCGGCAATCCGGTGGCAGGCTATCCCAGTCTGATGGCGGTGGTGCTGTTCCTGGGCGGGGTGCAGCTGATCACGCTCGGGGTGATCGGCGAATATCTCGGCCGGGTGTTCAACGAGACCAAGGGACGGCCGCTCTATCTGGTGGAGCGGTTCCTGCCGAGCCAGTCCGCCGCGCGGTGAGCCGCTTCCGGCGCCTGGCCGCCGGGGGGCAGACCCGGGCCGGGCTGGCGCATTTCGGGCCACCTGGCAAACCGGCACCGGCGTCGATGGGTGGCGATTCCCCGGCTTGTGCGCAGGGGCGTTCGGCGCCGGGGAAGGCTTCGGGCGGGGCCCTGTCGCCCGGCGCGGGCAAGCTGTGCTGCGCCGTGGCGGTCCTGCCGCCGGCCATGCGGCCGTGGCGTCTGGCGGGATCGGCGCCGGGGATCGCGTTCGCCCTGCTGGCGGCGCTGCTGCTGGCGGTGGCGACGGCAGCCGCCTTGCCACCGCCCGAGCGGCTCGCGGTGCTGCAGCGCGGGGTGAACCTCACCAACTGGTTCCGCTTTCCCGCCCGTGCCGATCCGGCCTCGCTGCGCGCCTATCTGGACCCTGCCGCGCTTGCGGCGCTGCGCCGGGCGAGGTTCGGCTTCGTGCGCCTCGCGGTGCAGCCGGAGCTGCTGGAGGACGGGCAGAGCGAGGCGGCAGGCCGGCTGGCGGCGCTCGATGACGCGGTGCTCCGCCTGCAGGCGGCGGGGCTGGGCGTGGTGCTGACCCCGCATCCGCGCGATTGGCGGCCCGAGGCCTCGGTGTCCGAGCGCGCCCGGCTGCTGCGCTTCTGGCGGCGGCTCGCCCCGCTGCTGGTGAGGCACGATCCGCGCCTCACCTTCGCCGAGCTGGTCAACGAGCCGGTGTTCCATGGCGATCCCGCCGGCTGGGCGGCGCTGCAGGCCGGCCTGGCCGCGTCAGTGCGGGCGCTGCTGCCCCGCACCACGCTGCTGGTCAGCGGCAATGACTGGGCGAGTCTCGACGGTCTGCTGGCGCTGAGCCCGCTCGCCGATCCGAACCTGGTCTATACGTTTCATTTCTACGAGCCGCCGGTCCTGACCACGCTCGGCGCCTTCGAGCCAGGCCTCGATCCAGCGGCGCTGGGGCGGCTGCCGTTTCCCGCGCCCGACCGGCAGGCCTGCCTGGCGGCGGCGCAGGCCGGAACGGCGGGGCGAACACGCGCGGTGATCGCCTATTACTGCGCCCTGGGCTGCGATACCGCCTGGGTGGACCGCAGGATCGCCCTGGCCGGCGCCTGGGCTCGGCGCTACCGCCAGGCGGTACTGCTGGGTGAGTTCGGCGCAGCCGCGGGGCTCATGCGGGCGCGCCGG
>DAICZL010000319.1 GCA_027311165.1 bacterium | reverse complement strand
GCGGGGCGGTGCGCCCCGCCCCGCCGGCCAACCATCGTCATCACCTTGCGCCGCGCCTGCGGCGGCGCGGCGGCGAACTGGCCTTGCCCGATTGGGGCGCGTGGGCCACCGCAGTTGCGTGCCCGCCTGCGCGCGGCGTGTGCCGCAGGCTGTGGATGCAATCCATCCACAGCATGTTGACATCTGGCGCTTTTTTGAAGACCTGCGTGTCTTTGCCGCAACAGTTTGTTAACATATAGATTCATATACGCGCGATAATCAACTGAAAAAATTATCAAACCGCCCGGAAGGATAACGCCTCATCAGCAGACCGGCCGGACGGGGTGTTGGGAGGGTCCGAAGCATTACCTACCAGGGATTGTAGTGACCCCCCGATCTACGCCCGCGGCTTTTTGTTTTTTCGACATGCCCTTACAAAAAAACGTTCCCTTGCAACCTGCAGATGGTTAAGAATACCCCCGTAGGTTGAAGAACGGGTAGCAAAAGCTGCCGGAGGGGGAATTCGATGGATTCTTATCGCTCGCTCGATGCGCTGGTCAGGGCTCGTCTCAAAAAATGGCCGCAACGGCCACCGGGACTGGCAGCTAACGCAACCGGACCGGATTCCTGGCTCCGCGGCAGACCTGCCGAAGAGCCAAGCGGTTGCCAGCCTTTTCTGAAATTTCCCGGCAGTGACCGGCTACGCACCCTGCCCGACGGGCTCTGGCTGCATTTCGGCGGCACGGCTGTGGAGTGTTTCGTGGATATCTTCGCGATCGAGGCGTGCAGCAGCCTGCCCAATCTGCTCGACAAACGCTCCCGCTTCGCACCCAGCACCCATTCCCTGCTCGCGGTCTGCCCGGTGCCCTGGCTGCTCGCGCCGGTCACCTCCACCGATCCCACCCCGCGCTGGCAGGCCACCGGTGTACTGCGCCAGCCACCCACCCTGCCGCTCGTGCTGCCGGTGCGCGACGTGCGGGTGATGTATGGTCTGAAGCTCACCCACTACCAGGGCTTCGCCCAGTGCCAGGTGCCCCATCCGCACGAGTATTTCGTGCCGATGGACGCCCTCACCGCCGAGAACGGCGACCAGGACCCGGCGATGCAGGCCCTGATGGCGCGGGCGTCGGTCGCCGCCAATTTCCTCAATCCGCCGGCCGAGGAGGCGGCCAGGAACCGCGCGCGCCTGCCGCCGCGACTGCGGCGCCCGGCGCTAAGCTGGGGTCTGGCCGGCATGACCCCGCCCCTGCCCGAACCGGTCGCCGCGAGCCAGCACGGCATCGAGCAGATCGGGGCGGTCGGAGATTAGCCCATCGACACCAAGCCCGATCAGCCGCGCCATCTCGGCCGGCCGGTTCACCGTCCAGGGCACGACGCGAAGACCGAGCGCGCGGGCCGCCGCGATCTCGGAGCCGGCCAGACGGCGATGGTTGGGAGACCAGGTGGCGCCAGCCGCACCGGCCAGGCTGGCGCCAGCCTCTCTGGCGCCAGCCCCCTTGGCGCCAGCCCCACTGGCGCCAGCCTCTCTGGCGCCAGCCCCCTTGGCGCCGGCCCCACTGGCGCCGGCCCCACTGGCGCCGGCCCCACTGGCGCCGGCCCCACTGGCGCCAGCCCCCTTGGCGCCGGCCCCACTGGCGCCAGTCCCACTGGCGA
>DAICZL010000318.1 GCA_027311165.1 bacterium | reverse complement strand
GGGCGCCACCGCCGCTCCGTTCACCGCCGCCGAGGCCGCCAGCAGCAGGGCTGGCGGCTGGTACGGTTCCTGCGTTGACCGCCGCGACACCCCCGATCTCACCGCCGCGACACCCCGCGCCGGTCCGCCTCGGGCAGCTAGCAGGAGCTTCGCAATGTCTCTGTTCGGCGCCATGGATACCGCGATCAGCGGCCTCAATGCCCAGTCCGCAGCGTTCAGCAATATCGGCGACAATGTCGCCAACAGCCAGACCGTCGGCTTCAAGGGCGTCGATACCAGCTTCATCGACTACCTGACGACCAGCACCGCCTCGCAGAACGATTCCGGCGCCGTCGCCACCCGTCCGCAATATCAGAACAACGTCCAGGGCACGATCTCGCAAAGTTCCGACCCGCTCGCGCTAGCGATCGCCGGCCAGGGCTTCTTCGCGGTCAGCCAGAGCAACGGCACCAACTCTGCGGGTCAGACCACCTTCAACCAGCAGCAATATTATACCCGCACCGGCGACTTCCAGATGAACAGCGCCGGCTATCTGGTGAACTCCGCCGGCGAGTATCTGAACGGCTGGACGGTCGATCCCGCGACCGGGGTCGCCAACCAGAATGCCTTGACCCCGATCCAGGTCAACCAGACCTCCGACAATCCGGTCGCCACCACCTCGCTCGACCTTTCGGCCAATCTGCCGGCGACACCGGGCGCGGGCACCGCCACCGCCACCAGTCCGCTGTCTTCGCAGATCAACGTCTACGACGCGCTCGGGACGATGCACACGATCCAGCTGAACTGGTCGCAGAACGCGACCGGGGACTGGACGGTCAATGTCGTTTCCCCCAACGACATCTCCAACCCCGCGCTCGGCAGCGCCGAGGTGCAGTTCGGCTCGGCCAGCGGCAACCCGGTGCCCGAGGGCACGCCCGGCAACGTGTTCAACGCCACCGGCAGCGTCACCACCACCGGCTATTCCGCCGGCAACCCGGCGACGCTGAGCTTCACCACCAATTTCGGTTCCGGACCGCAAACCATCAACCTCAATATCGGCACCTACGGCCAGTCCAACGGGGTGACCCAGTATGCCGGCACCACCTATTCGCTGCTGGGTCTGACCCAGAACGGCGTGCCGCCCGGCAGCTTCAGCAGCGTGTCCACCCAGAGCAACGGCAACATCACCGTCAACTACAACAACGGCCAGTCGCGGGTGATCGCCCAGGTGCCGATCGTGACCTTCAACGATCCGAACTCGCTGCAACGCCAGAACGGCCAGGCCTTCACCACCACCGCCAACAGCGGCAACCCCACCGCGGACGCCGCCAACACCAATGGCGCCGGCAGCCTGGTCACCGGATCGGTGGAAAGCTCCAACGTCGATATCGCGACCGAATTCAGCAAGCTGATCGTCGCCCAGGAGGCCTATTCGGCCAACACCAAGATGATCACCACGGCCAGCCAGCTGGTGCAGCAGACCATCGACATGAAGCAGTAGGCGCGGGCGGCGGACGGAGCAAGCAGTGGTGAACCTCTCGGGTGTGATGTCGATCGCCAGCAGCGGGCTGTCGGACATCAACAACCAGTTCGGGGTGGTGTCGCAGAACATCGCCAACGCCAGCACGCCGGGCTACATGACCGAGGTCGCCAACCAGACCTCGCTCACCGCCGGTGGCATGGGCTCGGGCGTCCTCGTAGGCGCGACCACCGTGGTCGGCGATGCCGCGCTGCAGGGCCAGGCGCTGCTGCAGAACGCCACTGTCTCCGGGCTGCAGACCACCCAGTCGGCGCTCGCCACGATCGATGCCGTGAACGGCACGCCGGGCCAGGGCACCGATCTCGCGAGCCTGCTCGGCAATCTGCAGAACGGGTTTTCCACCCTCGCCACCGCCCCCGACAACGCGACCCAGCAGGCCCAGGTGGTGGCCGATGCGGCGACGCTCGCGACCGGCATCAACACGCTGTCCGCGGCCTATGGCACGGCCCGGCAGAACGCGCAGAACCAGGTGGTCGGCGACATCAACACGCTGAACACGACGCTCGGCACGATCGGCCAGCTCAGCGACCAGATCATCGCCGCCCAGGCCCAGGGACAGAGCACCGCCGATCTGCAGAACCAGCGCAACACCGCGTTGCAGTCGCTCTCGGGCCTGATCGATGTCAAGGTCCTGAACCAGCAGAACGGCGATGTGCTGCTGGTCACCGGCGGCGGGCTCAGCCTGCCGATCCATGGCCAGCCGAACCCGTTCAGCACCGCCCCCGCGACGCTGGGCGCCGGCGCCTACGCCCCGGGCGGTGGCATTCCGCCGATCATGCTGGGGGGCAGCGATGTCACCGCCCAGCTCACCGGCGGCCAGCTCGGCGCGACCCTCAAGCTGCGCGACCAGACGCTGCCCACCTATCAGGGCGAACTCGACGAATTCTCGCAGAACCTCGCCGGCCGGTTCGACGCCCAGGGGCTGCGGCTGTTCTCCGATCCTTCCGGCAACGTGCCCGCCGGGGGCGGCAGCCCGGTGCAGGCGGGCTATGTCGGCTTCGCCTCCGCCATCCAGGTGAACCCGGCGGTGAGCGCCAACCCCGCTCTGGTGCGCGACGGCACAGAGGCGATCGCCGGCAGCGCGACCGGTGCCTCGGCCTTCACTCCGAATCCGCCGGGGGGGCCGGCGGGCTTCACCACGATGATCACCCGGGTGCTGAACTTCGCACTCGGCGCGCAGGTGCAGCCGGGCGTGCCGCAGCCGGCCAGCAACACCACCGGGCTCGGTCCGAACGGAACGCTGAACGCGCCCTACGGGCCGCAGAGCACGCTCGGTGGCACCGCCGCGGCGCTGGTCGGCGCGGAATCCCAGGACAGCGCCAATGCCACCAGCGCACTGTCCACCGAACAGGGAGTGCAGGCCTCGCTGCAAAACAGCCTCACCTCCAAGACCGGCGTCAACATGGACGCGCAGATGTCGCAACTGGTGCAGCTGCAGAATTCCTACGGCGCCAATGCCCGCGTGATCGCCGCGGTGCAGGCGGTGTGGACCCAGCTGCTGACCGTGGTGCAGTAGGCCCGAGATGAGCTTCAGCCTCTCCTCCCTGGCCGGCCCCGCCACCTATGGCAGTCTCTCGCAGCTGGTGACCAATTCCGGATCGATCCACCAGCAGCTGAACACGCTGACCCAGCAGGTCTCGAACGGGCTGGTCTCGACGACCTATGCCGGGCTCGGCCAGGGCGCCGCGGTGTCGCTCTCGCTCAACCCGCAGCTGACCGCGCTGCAGCCCTGGCAGAACAATATCGGCGCGGCCACCGGCAGCATGCAGGTGACCCAGACGGTGCTGTCGCAGATCAGCCAGATCGCGAGCAATTTCTACGCCCAGATCAACAATCTGAACGGCCTCAACGCGTCGAACGTGACCTCGGTCGCCGCCTCCGCGAATTCCGCCTTGCAACAGGTGGCCAATCTACTGGACAGCACCGATGGCGCCGGCAACTACGTCTTCGCCGGCCAGGACAGCAGCAATCCGCCGGTGCCCAATCCGGACGCCATCCTGTCCTCGGGCTTCTACACCCAGATCAACGCCGCGGTCGGCGCTCTGTCCACCAACGGAGCGGCGGCGACGGCGGCCAGCACGCTCGCCATCGCGAGCTCCAACGCCGCCGGCACCTCGCCGTTCTCGGCCTATCTCTCCCAGCCCGCCGGCGCGATCGCCACGCCCAGCGTGCAGGTGGGCGATGGCCAGCAGGTCAGCATCGGGATCCTCGCCAGCGCCAATGCCGCGGTGGCCTCGACCGGCAGTTCCACCACCGGGTCCTACATGCGTGACGTGATGCGCGGGCTGGCGACGCTGGGCTCGCTGTCGGCGAGCCAGATCAGTGACCCGGGCTTCGCCGGCCTGGTCGCCGACACCCAGACCAGCCTGGGCGGCGCGGTCACCGCGCTGAACCAGGATGCCGGGGTGCTGGGCAACCAGCAGACCATGCTGACCGCGACCCAGACCACCCTGTCGGACACCGCGACCGCGCTCACCACCCAGGTCTCGGCCGTGCAGGACGTGAACATGGCCCAGACCATTTCCAAGTTGCAGCTGGTGCAGACCCAGTTGCAGGCCTCCTACCAGGTGATCGCCTCGCTCAAGGGGCTCAGCCTGGCGGCCTATCTGTGACCAGCCTTGCCCAGACGGTCCGGCCGGATGCGGCGGACGGGCCCGCTTCACCCAGCGTTAACCGCGTCGCGCCATATTGGCGCCATCTCCCAAAACGGCGGGAAGACCTTCAATCCCCTAAGGCACAGGTAAGAGACCATGTCGAACTCGATCAACACCAATATCGGCGCGATGATTGCGCTGCGCTCCCTGAATTCCACCAACGCCGCACTCGCCGCGACCCAGAAGCAGATCTCGACCGGTTACCGGGTGGCGGACGCGACCGATGACGGCGCCGCCTACGCGGTCGCGCAGACGGTGCGCAACCAGGTGGGCGCGCTGACCAGCGCCAACCAGCAGCTCGGCAACGTGCAGGGCCTGCTCGCGACCACCAGTTCGGGCCTGAACAACGTCTCGAACATGATGCAGAGCATGCAGCAGGTGCTGGTGAAGCTCGCCGATCCCACCGTGCTCGGCAACGAACGCACGCAGTACATTTCCCAGTTCCAGTCGGATCTTGCCAACGTCAAGTCCTACATCCAGGACTCCTCCTATAGCGGCAAGACGCTGATCGGCAATATCACCGGCTCCTCCGGCAGCTATGGCAGCACCGCGGTGGTGCGCAATGAACTGGGGGCGACCTACCATATCGGTTCGTACAGCGGCTCGGCCCTGTATGGATCGATCGCCTTCACCAGCACGCAGCTGCAGGGCGCCTCCACGGTGGCAGCACTGATCACCGCGACCGGCACCTTCACCAACGAGTTCAACGCCGTCGGCAGCGCCATGAACACCTACGGCGCGGCGACGAATTTCGTGAACAACCAGATCACCTTCAACAACAACAAGATCGACGCGCTGAACAGCGGCATGGGCGCGCTGATCGATGCCAACCTGGCGCAGGAATCGGCGCAGCTGACCGCGCTGCAGATCCGCCAGCAGCTCGGCACCCAGGCGCTGACCCTGGCCAACAACGCGCCGCAATCGCTGCTGAAGCTGTTCGGCCTGTAGCATCCGGCATGGTGGGCGGGCAAAACGCGCGCCGCCGGCCACCGGTCCGCCCACGCTTGCGACCTTCCGGCCGCAAGCGCCCGGCCACGAACGCGAACCAGGATGCCTGTGATGTCCAATCTGGTGCTAGAATTGCGTCAGGGCGAGATGATGATCGTCAACGGCGCGCCGATTCGATTTCGGAACAAAACCCGGATCGAGCTGACCGCCAAGGCCCGCTTCCTTTTCGGCAAGCAGATCATGGCGCCCGACCAGGCCGACAGCCCGGCCAGACGCATCTATTTTGCCCTGCAATCCGCCTATATCGGCTCGGAGGAGGAGCGTCCGGTGGGCCTCGCCGCGGCGCGCGAACTGATCGCCGCATTTCAGGCCGCCACCACCTCGGCGCTCGCCCAGGACATTCTGGCCCGCGCCCTCGCCTCGGCCGAGGCCGACGATTGCTACCAGGCACTCAAGCTCGCCCGGCGGATCATCCGCCACGAGGACGCGGTTCTTGGTCGTCAGTCCGACCAGGCCGCGCACCCGACCCCCGACCATCCTGGAGAGGCCAGTCACTGATGCAGACCATGTCCGGCGCCATGCGCGCCTACCAGGCCTCGGCGACCCATCGCAGCCTGCGCCAGCAGGAGGCCGACGTGTTCCGGTTCGCCAATGGCGGGCTGCGCGGCGCGCTCGCCGCCGGGGCGCAGCAGCGGGTGCGCGCCATCGCCGATAACCGACGCCTGTGGACCACCGTGCTCGACCTGATGTGCGACCCCGAGAACGCGCTGCCCGAGACGCTGCGCGCCTCGATCATCTCGGTCGGGCTCGCCGTGCAGCGGGAGATGGAACAGCCCCATCCCGATATCGGCTTCCTGATCGAGGTCAACGAAAACATCGCGGCGGGACTGTCCGGCCAGGACTGAAGCGCCGTTATCGCGGAGCGTCATCATGAGCGGTTCGATCAGCTACAGCCAGCTGTTCGGCGCAGGTTCGTCCTATGGCAGCTACGGCTACGGCTCGGGCGGTGGCACCAATCTGCTCGGCACGCTGTACGGGTTCTCCGGTGCGGCCGGCACAGGCTCGGGCGTCAACCCGATCACCGCCCTGCAGCAGGCGCAGCAGAACCAGACCAAGGATGTCGCGCTCGAAGCCCAGCAGCCGCAGGTCGCGCGCGACATCGCGACATTCCGCAGCGCCGTCGCCTCCGCCAAGACCCCGGCGCAGCTGCTGCAGAACCCCACCGTGCTGAAGGTGCTGCTGACCGCCAACGGCCTCGGCAGCCAGGTCGCCTACACCGCGCTGGCGCAGCAGGCGCTGCTTTCCAACCCCAACGACAGCAATTCGCTGGCCAACACGCTGTCCGACACGAACTGGAAATCGACCGCGCAGACCTACAATTTCGCCAATCAGGGCCTGGCGGTGATCCAGAATCCACAGGTGATCGACACGATCGCCAACGGCTATGCCGAGACGTTGTGGCGGCAATCGCTCGATGCCACCACCCCCGGCCTGTCGAACGCGCTCGCCTTCCGCCAGGATGCCGCCGGCGGCATCAAGGATGCCTACCAGGTGCTGGGCGATCCGGTGCTGCGCTCGGTCATCACCACGACGCTCGGCATTCCCCAGCAGATCGCCTTCCAGCCGCTGGAGGCGCAGGCCAAGGCGATCAGCTCGCGGGTGAATTTCGCGAGCTTCAGCAGCCAGAGCTACATCGACAGCTTCACCCAGCGCTACCTGGTAGCCGCACAGCAGAATGCCACCAACAGCGCCAGCAATACCACCGCCAGCCTGACCAGCCTGGCGGTGCAGGCACAGAGCCTGATCGTCTGATCTTCTCACCCCCGGCTCAAAAGGAGCCCCGATGCAGACCCAGCAGACCACCGCCGAGGCCGAACCCGTGATGCAGCGCCTGTCGGCCATGCTCGATTGCGGCAGGCTCGGAGCGGCGCGGCCGCTGCTCGCCGCGCTGCGCCGGCACGCCCCCCCCACGCCCCGC
>DAICZL010000313.1 GCA_027311165.1 bacterium | reverse complement strand
CCGGGGGCGGGCGGGCTTCCGGCCGCCGCGCGGGTAAGGCGCGCGCCCGCCCGCCCCGGCCGGGTGGGCGCGCGCGGCGCGGGGCAGGCTGCGGTCCGCCCGGCCGGCGCGGTCATGCGAACGCCCAGAGCACCAACAGCCACACGCCCCCCAGCAGCGCCAGCACCACCAGCAGCCGGGCCGGCAGGCCGGCGCTCGGAGAGAGCGGATCGATCATGGTTACTCTATAACATTCGTGGCTCTTGCCGGCCAGGGTGGCCCGCCATAGCCTCCCCGGCCGATGCAGTCGCCGCTCTCCGCTGGCGGCGGCGCCGTCCCGGCCGAACCCGATCCGGACGCCGCCGCCCGCCGCTCGCTCTCCCGCCATCGCGCTCTGGCCGGCCTGCTGCTGGTGCTGATGGCAGCGCTCACGCTCGGCTGCTACGCGCTGCCGTCCGGAGGCGCCACCGATCTGCTGCAGGCCGCCGCCAAGGCCGGCTTCGTCGGCGGAGTGGCCGACTGGTTCGCGGTGACCGCCCTGTTCCGCCATCCGCTCGGCCTGCCGATCCCCCATACCGCCATCATCCCGGCGCAGAAGGTGCGGCTCGGCCGGGCGCTCGGCCGGTTCGTCGCCACCAGCGTGTTCACCCCCGCCGAGCTCACCCGGCTGCTCGGCCGGTTCGATCTGGCGGCGGTGCTGCTGCGCTTCCTGGCCGATCCCCGTGCCTCCCGCCCGGCGGCGCAGGCGCTGGCGCGGCTGCTGCCGCGGCTGATGGGCAGTGTCGAGGACGGCCGGGCGCGGCGCTTCCTCTCGCGCATCGCCCCGCGCGTGCTGGGCGGGCCGGGGGCGAGCCAGGTGGTGGCGAGCGTGCTGCGCGCCCTGGTCAGCGGCGGCCGCCACCAGGAGGTGCTGGGCTTCCTGCTGACCCAGCTGCGCAGCCTGCTCGCCAGCCGCGAGGAAGCGCTGCGCGCGGCGATCGAGGAGCGGGTGCGCGAGCAGGGCGGACGGCTGGTCGGCTGGGCGCTCGGCGCCTCGATCGCCAAGCGGGTGCTGGCGCAGGTCAATGCCGAGCTCGACAAGATCGGCCCCGACGGGTCCGAGCTGCGCGATGCGTTCGACGAATGGGTCCGCCGCGAGATCCTGCGGATGGAGCAGGACCCGGCGCGGGCGGCGGAGCTGGGGGCGGCGCTGCGCCGGATCGTCGCGCATGAGACGGTGCAGACCTGGCTGTGGGACGCCTGGGGCCGGCTGCGCGCCGCGCTGGAAGCCGATGCCGGGCGGGCCGGCGGGCACAGCGTGGCGCTGATGGAAGGCGCGCTGGGCAATCTGGCGGCAACCCTCGCCGCCGACCCCGATGCCAGGGGCAGGCTGCAGGCCTGGCTGGAGGCGATCGCCCAGCCGCTGCTGCCCGCGGCCCAGGGCAGGCTCGCGGATTTCATCGCCGAGGCGGTGGCCGGCTGGGACAGCAGGACCCTGACCGAACGGCTGGAATTGCGGGTGGGCAAGGACCTGCAATATGTGCGGGTGAACGGCACCCTGGTCGGGTTTCTGGTCGGGGGGCTTGTCTACGCGCTGCTGCGCGCGACATTTGGCCATGTGAGCTTCTGACCTGGTGTCCTGCCCCCGAAGGTCGCGGGTCTTCACCGCGACGTTCGGGGATAAGCAGGCCACTGAAAACAAACAGCTGGTGTCCCGGTTCCGACCGCCTTTCGATGCTGCGAATGGCGGGTTCGGGGACACCAGGCCGGGACCGGCGTCTTCTGCCTGACCTGTTCGTTCCGGGGGGCGCCAGGACCGGGCAAGGCCAGGGCTCTGCCCTGGACCAGCCAGGGAGCAGCGCTCCCTGGACCTGCCGTCCTAGCGGGGTAGTCTCCACGGGATGCGGGTTCCGGTCGGCCAGGCGGCAGACCCCTTGCCCTCCCCAACCAAGGTGGCACGCATGCGGCTTTCCGTTCTCGACCAGTCCACCATCGTCTCGGGCCGTTCCCCGGGCAGCGCGATCCGCGAGAGCCTGGCGCTCGCCCGCCATTGCGAGGCCCTGGGCTATCACCGCTACTGGCTGGCCGAGCACCATGCCTCCGACAGCCAGGCCGGCACTGCGCCGGAAATCCTGATCGCCGCGATCGCCGCCACCACCACGCGCATCCGCGTCGGCAGCGCCGGGGTGATGCTGCCCCATTACGCCGCGCTGAAGGTCGCCGAGCAGTTCCGGGTGCTGGAGGCGATCGCGCCGGGGCGGATCGATCTCGGCATCGGCCGCGCGCCGGGATCGGACCGGCGCACCGCCTTCGCGCTCAATCCGGCCGCCGACAGCGCGGCCGACAATTTCCCCGCCCAGCTGCGCGATCTGCTGGCATGGCTGGCGGGCGAGGACCTGCCGGAAGGCCACCCGTTCCGCGGCGTGCGCGCCCAGCCGGCGGGGCCCGGCATGCCGGAGCCCTGGGTGCTGGGCAGTTCCGACTACGGCGCACAGGTCGCGGCCTGGTTCGGGCTGCCGTACTGCTTCGCGCATTTCATCACCGACGGGCGCGGCGCCGAACAGGCGCTCGATCTCTACCGCACGACCTACCGGCCGAGCCCGCGCCACCCCGAACCCCATGCGGCGCTCTGCGTCTGGGCGCTGGCGGCGCCGAGCGAGGCGGAGGCGGCGCGGCTGTTCACCTCGCGGGAATTATGGCGGCTTTGGCGCGAGCGGGGCGTGTTCGCGCCGCTGCCCTCCCCGGAAGAGGCCGCCGCCCATCGCTATTCCGAGGCCGAGCTGGACCGGATCGCAAGGCAGCGCGCGCGGGGGCTGTTCGGCACCGGCGCGGCGGTGGCGGCGCGGCTGCGCGAACTCGGCGCGGCGCTGGGGGTGAGCGAGATCGCGGTGCTGACCACCGTGCACGATGCCGAGGCGCGCCGGCAGTCCTACACGCTGCTGGCGGAGGCGTTCGGGGCCGGGGCGGAGCTGGACCGGCTGGCCGCGGCCGATTAGCTCAACATCCGATCAGAGGGGATCATCTGATCGGATAAAGTTGCCCGATAAGACAGAGCCTAGGAGCGGTGGCCGATCGTCTGTCGGATCGGGCACCGCTGGAGAGCCAGAGTGCATCAGGTGGACGTCAGCCGCGACAAGATCGCTCGCCATGACGAAGGGCCGGAACGCGAGGGGGCCGCAGACCCGATGGCACCGGTTCCGGTCGCGCTCTGGTGCCCCCCGAAGCGCCGGAAGCGGGGGCCGGACGCGGAGGCCTGACGCGGGGATGGCCCCCCGCACC
>DAICZL010000310.1 GCA_027311165.1 bacterium | reverse complement strand
CTCCTGGGAGGGGACCATGCCGCACCGGCGAACCACGTTCAGCAAGTTCATCATCGAGGACAGCCGCCGCACCGGGGCCGGTGGGGCGGAGCTCGCCGCGCTGCTGAACGATGTCCAGACCGCCTGCAAGTTCATCGCCGTCGCCGTCGCCCGCGGCGCCATGAACGAGGCCATTGCCGCCACCGCCACCAACGTGCATGGCGAGACGCAGAAGCCGCTCGATGTCATCTCCAACGAGATCATGCTGCGCACCTGCGAATATGGCGGTCAGCTCTGCGGCATGGTCTCCGAGGAGATGGAGGAACCCTACCGCCTGCCCCAAGGCCAGCCGCGCGGGCGCTACCTGCTGGTGTTCGACCCGCTGGACGGCTCGTCCAACATCGATGTGAACATGACCGTGGGCACGATCTTTTCGGTCCTGCTCGCCCCCCCCGGCGTCGCGGATCCCACGGCCGGGGATTTCCTTCAACCGGGCACGGCGCAGGTCGCCGCCGGCTACGCGCTCTACGGCCCCGTCTCGATGCTGGTGATCACGCTCGGCAATGGCGTGCACGGCTTCACGCTGGACCGCGAGATCGGCGCCTACATGCTCACCCATCCCGACATGCGCATTCCCCCACAGACCCGGGAATTCGCCATCAACGCCTCCAACGAGCGGTTCTGGGAACCGCCGGTGCGGCGCTATGTCGAGGAATGCATCGCCGGCAAGACCGGACCGCGGGGCGCGGATTTCAACATGCGCTGGATCGCCTCGATGGTCGCCGAGGTGCATCGTATCATGATCCGCGGCGGGCTGTTCATGTATCCGCGCGACACGCGCGATACCTCCAAGCCCGGCCGGCTGCGGCTGCTGTACGAAGCGAACCCGATGGCGATGCTGGTCGAACAGGCCGGCGGTGCCGCCTCGACCGCACGCCAGCGGATGCTGGAGGTGATGCCCACCACGATCCACCAGCGGGTGCCCGTGGTACTGGGCTCCTCCGAGGAGGTCGAGCGGCTGGTCCGCTATCACGAGGCCTATGACCGCGGCGAAAGCCTCGTCTTCGACAGCCCGCTGTTCAACACCCGTTCGCTGTTTCGCGTCACCTGAGCCGGATCGACCGCACATGTCCGCCAAGCACCCGATCATCGCCATCACCGGTTCCTCCGGTGCCGGCACCACCACCGTGATGACCACCTTCCAGCAGATCTTCCGCCGCGAGGGGCTGAAGGCCGCGACGGTGGAGGGGGATTCCTTCCATCGCTTCGACCGCGCCGAGATGCGCAAGCTGATGGCCGAGAAGCAGCGCGAGGGCCACGGGCATTTCAGCCATTTCGGCCCCGAGGCCAATCTGTTCGAGGAGCTGGACGCGCTGTTCCGCGCCTATGCCGAGACCGGCGTCGGGCGCACCCGCAAATATCTGCACGATGCGCAGGAGGCGGCACCCTACAACCAGCCGCCCGGCACCTTCACGCCGTGGGAGGATGTGGCGCCGGGCACCGATCTGCTGTTCTACGAAGGCCTGCACGGCGCGGTGCAGACCGACACGGTCGACGTCTCCCGGCACGTGGACCTGCTGGTCGGCGTCGTGCCGATCATCAACCTGGAGTGGATCCAGAAGCTGCATCGCGACAAGAGCGCGCGCGGTCATTCCCACGAGGCCATCGTCGATACGATCCTGCGGCGCATGCCCGACTATGTGAACTATATCTGCCCGCAATTCTCCAAGACGCATGTGAACTTCCAGCGCGTGCCCACCGTCGATACCTCGAACCCGTTCACCGCGCGCGACATCCCGAGCGCCGATGAGAGCATGCTGGTGATCCGCTTCGCCAATCCGAAGGGGATCGATTTCCCCTATCTGCTGTCGATGCTGAAGGACAGCTTCATGTCACGGCCCAACACGATCTGCTGCCCCGGCGGCAAGATGGGCCTGGCGATGCAGCTGATCTTCACGCCGATGATCTGGCAGCTGATGGACCGCAAGAAACGCGCCTTCTGATTCCCCGCTCGCTCCGGACCGATGCCATGCCTGGCTCCAACCTTGCCCGCGCCGGGCGCTCACTCCCGCGGGAAGCGCGGACGTGGCCGGCGGGCTCCCGGGCGATGCTCGGGGCAGAGCCCCCGGCCTGAAACTTTCCTGTCACGAGGACCGTCATGCCCCTGGTTTCGATGCGCCAGCTTCTCGATCACGCCGCCGAGCACGGCTACGGCCTGCCGGCGTTCAACGTCAACAACATGGAACAGATCCACGCCATCATGCAGGCGGCCGAGGACTGCGACAGTCCGGTGATCCTGCAAGGTTCGGCGGGGGCCCGCAAATATGCCGGCGAGGCGTTCCTGCGCCATCTGGTGGAAGCCGCGGTCGAGACCTGGCCGGACATCCCGATCGTGATGCACCAGGACCACGGCGCCAGCCCCGCGGTCTGCC
>DAICZL010000307.1 GCA_027311165.1 bacterium | reverse complement strand
CCATCGTCCATGACACACGGCGCCATATCACGATGGGTTCGCTGGACGGCAGCCGCACGACACTTGTGCAGCGTGCAGAGGTAGCCCGAGCGGATTAAGAGCTACTTCGAACATGAGCCGGTGCGCTATGCGGCTGAGCCTGTCCGGAATTTTGTGTGCGAGGCATAGCATGACCAACAGGAGCATGTATGCCAACCAGCAGGAAGACGACGAAGGCGGCCATGGCCGCGGCGGCGGCGATGCCGTCGATCCCGAAGGAGCTCATTGACCAGTTCGTGACCGGGCCGATGAGCGCGGAGGCGGTCAATGCCGCTTCCATGGCGTTCAAGAAGGCGTTGATCGAACGCGCCTTGGGCGCCGAGCTGTCGCACCACCTGGGCTACCGGCCCGGCGCAACCAAGCCCGAAGATGCGGTCAACCACCGCAACGGCGCCAGCGGCAAGACCGTGCTGACCGAGGACGGCCCGCTGCGCATCGACGTGCCCCGCGATCGGGAGGGCTCGTTCGAGCCGGTGTTGATCCCCAAGCACGAGCGGCGCTTCACGGGCTTCGACGACAAGATCGTGGCCATGTACGCGCGCGGCATGACGGTGCGCGAGATCCAGGGCTTCCTGGCCGAGCAGTACGGCACCGAGGTGGCGCCGGACTTCATCAGCTCCGTCACCGACGCCGTCATGGCCGAGGTCGGCGCCTGGCAGGCCCGGCCGCTGGAGCCGATGTACCCGGTGGTCTTCTTCGACGCGCTGCGCGTGAAGATCCGCGAGGACGCCGTCGTGCGCAACAAGGCCATCTACCTGGCCCTGGGCATCCTGCCCGACGGCACGCGCGACATCCTGGGCTTGTGGATCGAGAACACCGAGGGGGCGAAGTTCTGGATGAAGGTTTTCAACGACCTGAAGACGCGCGGCGTGGCCGACATCCTGATCGCCGTCACCGACGGCCTGAAGGGCATCGGTGAAGCACTCGGCGCCGTATTCCCGGCCACCACGCTGCAGACCTGCATCGTGCACCTGATCCGCAACAGCCTGGACTACGCCAGCTGGAAGGACCGCAAGCTGCTGGCCGCGGCCCTGCGCCCGGTCTATACGGCCGCCAGCGCCGAGGCCGCAGAACAGGCGCTGAAGGACTTCGAGCGCGGGCCCTGGGGGCAGCGCTACCCCACCGTCACGGCGGCCTGGCGCAGAGCCTGGGACAGGGTGATTCCGTTCTTCGCCTTCCCTCCCGAAGTGCGCCGCGTGGTCTACACCACCAATGCCATCGAGAGCGTGCACAGCCGACTGCGCAAGATCATCAAGACGCGGGGCCACTTCCCCAGTGACGATGCGGCCAGCAAACTCATCTGGCTGGCGCTGCGCAACATCACCGCCGACTGGAGCCGTGCGGCCAAGGAATGGAAGCTGGCAATGAACCAGTTCGCGATACTCTTCGAGGAGCGGTTCACGCAGGCCTCGCACGGTACAGGCCGATGAGACGGGTTGAACCATGAGTACATGGGCTCAACCGGGGCGCCTCCGGCGTCCTGGCAGGGGCCTGAAGACAGAGAAGAAATCAGCCAACAGCCAATTCAGTAAACCGCCTCACACACAGAATTTCGGACAGCCCCACCAACGATCGCCAAGGTCGCCGTGCTGAAGTCTGTCCGGCGGGTGAAGAAGCTTG
>DAICZL010000301.1 GCA_027311165.1 bacterium | reverse complement strand
GTCGTGGGACCCTGGCTTGGGGGTTTCTGGGTCGGGTCGCCAGTCTGCGCCGGTGGTGGCAGCGGCTCCTCGTGCACCGGGGCGTGATCGGCGGCTCCGCCCTGATCCGGTGGTTTTTGTGCCGGGCCCGGCTCGGCGGGCAGCGTCACGGTGTAGTCGGGGACGATCCGCGCCTGGCTGCCGGCGATGACCAGCACCTTCTGGCCGACCGACAATGGGGTCTCGTCTTTCTGCGTGACCGAGATCAGCTCGCCGTTCGGCTTGCGCACGATGTATTCGAAGGCCTGGGTGTCCTTGGTGCTGTGTTCGATGCCGGAGCCCACCACCCCGCCCAGCACCGCGCCGCTGAGCGCGCCGAACGCGCCGGCCACCGATCCGCCGGGCAATTGCGACCCGGCGATACCGCCTGCCGCGCCGCCGATCGCGGTGCCGACTGTTCCCGCGGCGCTGACCCCTACCTGGCGCACGCCGATCACCACGCCCTGCTCGACTTTGTTGGCCTGCTGCACGGCGGAGCTGGCATAGGTATTGGGCGAATAGCTTGGGCCGCAACCGGAGAGTCCGGCGAGCAGCGCCGCCGGCAGGCCAATCCTGATGATCCGCAACAAGAGCAGACTTCCGCTGAGAGTGCAGCGCAACTGATAGGCTCATCTGCCGCCGCAAGGCCAGCGCTTCGCCCTGGACCCGCCTTCCCAAGGGGGTAGCCCCCGAAGGATGCGGGGGGCTCAGGTCCCTGGTCGGGTCCCGCAGGAAACCATGGGGGCGGAGCCCTGGGCTCGGCGCGTTTCTCGGCGGAGATGAGGGATCGGCTAGTGTCCTGCCCTCGAAGTTCGCGGTTCCTCACCGCGAATGTCGGGGATAAGCAGGCCACTGAAAACAAAGAGCTGGTGTCCCGGTTCCGACCACATTTCAATGCTGCGAATTTCGGAATCGGGACACTAGGGCAACATCCGATCAGACGGGATCATCTGATCGGATAAAGTTGCCCGGTAGAACAGAGAGTAAGAGCGCTGCCAGATCATCTATCAGATCGGGCACCGCTCTAAGCCTCCGCCACGCCATGCTCCTCGGTGATCATCGCGACGATCGGCAGGTTCTGGCGGCTGAGCGTGTAGCAGAGGCCGGCGATCATCAGATAGCCCAGCGCCACCGGAGCGGAATTGCCGAAGCCGAGCGAAGTACCATGGATGAAGCCGAAGAAGGACAGGATCGCGCCGGCGGCGGCATAGAGGGCTGCCCAGTCGAATTTGCGGTCGATGATGAAGGCGGCGATCGCCCCCAGGATCATCCCGGCCAGCACCGCCCCGCCGCCCAGCAACGCCATGCCGTGATACACCACGCCGACGGCACCAAGCTTGGCCATGCCGATCTGCTCGGCCGAGGTGCCCGCCGCGCCCAGCGCCCCATCGATCTGGGTCTGCGCCCAGGCGGCGAGGTTGGGAAGGATCGCGAGCACGATCGCGGGGGCGTGCCGGGCGGGCGTCGCCTGGAAGGACTGCGCGCCGATGACCAGGCCGATATACAGCAGGATCGGCAGGATCGAGACCAGCGGGATCACCGCCAGCAGCAGCG
The DNA here is from genome assembly GCA_027311165.1 of bacterium. Lineage (GTDB taxonomy): Bacteria > Pseudomonadota > Alphaproteobacteria > Acetobacterales > Acetobacteraceae > DAICZL01. The sequence goes on along the minus strand of DAICZL010000301.1, from coordinate 2,202 downwards.
CGGTCAGGCCCAGGAAGCACACGATCCCGATCACCACGCCGGTGGCCAGCGAATAGCCGATCCGCCCGCCCACCGCCTTCCAGCCGGGATGGCCGATATAGACCGCCGGCGGGAACGGGCTGCCCAGCACGGCGCCGACGATCGCGCCCACGCCGTCGGCGAGCAGGATCTGGCGCAGGGAATAGTCGTCGCCGGCGGCCGCGGCGCTCTCGACGTTGTTCATCCCCTCGGTGAAGTTGTAGATGCCGAGCGGAACGGCGGTGACCAGCAGCGGCCCGATACCGCCCATCGCGCGGGTGAAATCGGCCGTCGGGTAAGGCAGATGCAGGCCGAACTGGCTGAGGGCCGAGACCACCTCGGCCGGCTGCATCAGGTCGTCCAGATGCACCAGCCGGGCGAGCCAGGCGAGCACCGTACCCACCAGCACCGCGGCGAGGCCGCCGGGCAGGCCGTAGGGCAGCCGCACCCCGGCGGTCCAGCTGACCAGCACGATGCCGAGCGAGAGCATGAACAGCCACGGCTCTTCCCAGCCCAGGAAGGCCGGCCGCATCGAGATGAACGCGATCGAGATGCCCGCCAGCGTGCCCAGCATCGCCGCGCGGGGGGTGTATTTGCGCACCGTGGGGCCGACGAAGGCGCCCAGCAGCACGATCGCCCCGATCACCAGGCACCAGGCGAGGCCGGATTCCCAGGCCAGCACCGGGTCCTTGGTCCGCAGATACACCGGCAGCATGATCAGAAACACGACGATGAACATATGCGGCACGCTCGGCCCGTAGGGCATGGCGGTGACATCGCTGCGGCCCTCCCGCTTCGCCAGCGTCCAGGCCAGATAGGCGTAGTAGAGATTGCCCAGCGGCAGGGCGATCCCCAGGGCCGGAAGGATGCGTCCGTAGACAATATCCGGAGGCAATTGCACAACATGCAGGCAGAGGCCGGACAGCACGATGACATTCAGCACAACATTTGTGAACAGGCCGAAGAACCCGTTCCAGTCGCCTGGTACCCACCAGCGCGGTGTGGCGGTCGCTGTCGTCATCGGGCCCTCCGTCTGGCGGATGCCGTCCCGTGCGGGTGCCGCCGGGGTCTGTCCGTCCGCCTGTGATGAACTGGTCGGGTGTGCCTGGCGCCTGGGAATCAGGCGTCAGGGCCGGACCATGGACGTGGTCTGGGTCTCCTTACCCGGTCATAGGCGCGTGCCGGGACTCGCGCGCGGCGGCGCCCGTGGCGGTCGACTTCGCCGATCCGGCGTGAGGCGCTGCAGCCTGGATCCTTCCGGTGCGGGTTGCCCCGAGAGGGGATGCCCCACCTGAAATCGCCCCTCTGGGGAACGCCCTGATACCGGCCACCCGCTGGGGGTCGCCGCGGATGGTCCGGCAGGGTCCGGCGGGCAGCGCATCGGCCGGTCAGGCCGCCTTGGCCGTCAGCACACCGATCACGGATGCGGACGGCGCCACCCAGCCGAAGATCCCGCCCTGCGCCTTGATCATGCGCAGGCCCATCTCCTGGAATTCAGGGAAATACGATCCGACGCAATCGGCGATCACCAGGCACTCATAGCCGCGGTCATTGGCTTCCCGCACCGTGGTGTTGACACACACCTCGGTGGTGACGCCGCAGACCAGCAACTGCGTCACGCCCAGATTCTTCAGGACCGCGTCGAGGTCGGTGGCGTGGAACGCCCCCTTGCCGGGCTTGTCGATCACCGGCTCGCCGGGCAGGGGATAGAGTTCGGGGATGATGTCGTGGCCGGCCTCGCCACGCACCAGGATGCGCCCCATCGGTCCGGCATCGCCGATGCCCACGGCGAGCTTCCCGCGCGCCTTCTTGGCCGGCGGCAGATCGCTGAGATCCGGCCGGTGGCCTTCCCGGGTGTGGATCACCGCGAGGCCGGATTCGCGTGCGGCCTGCAGCAGGGTCCGGGTGGGCCCGATGGTCCGGCGCAGCAATGCCACATCATTGCCGAGGATGGCGCCGAAGCCCCCCGGCTCCAGAAAGTCGCGCTGCATATCGATGATCAGCAGCGCAGCGCGGGCGGGATCGAATTCGAACCCATAGGGCTCCGCGGCGATCGAGACCATGCTTCCCCTCCGCTTATGACGGGCAGCCGATTAACCGTTCTGAATGGAAGCAGATTTCGTGCCAGCCCGCTTGGTCAGGCAGGAAGGAAGGGGGACGATGATCCAGGGAATAGGATCTGCC
>DAICZL010000300.1 GCA_027311165.1 bacterium | reverse complement strand
GGTGGCCCCTGGGGGGGCGGCTCCTGGGGGCGGCCCTGGAACCGTGCGACCGGGCCTGTCGAGGCTGTTCGTCCAGGATGCGCCGCATGCTCTCCGCAGAACCCGCCGGCGAGTGGCGGGACCAGGCGGTTGCATCCCGGGCGATGGAGGACGACCGGTGGTCTCCGTTCGTCCACGCCTGTGCGCCATCTCCGCGGGGCAGGACACTGCCTGTTCAGCGTGCGGGTCTGCCTGCGTCAGTGCCGCAGCCCAAGGCTGGAGCCCATTGGCCCAGGTATTGCGATCAATTCTCATTTGCAGTAAAGGGACTCAAGGTGGCTTCGGTCCCGAGGCCAGGCTCACGACCGAATCAAGACCAGGAGACTGCCATGCGTCCCGCCACCGCTGCGCTGCTGTTCCTTGCCGTCCCGGCGCTCGCCCGCGCCGAACAGCCGAGCATCGCGCTGAGCCTGCAGGACCATCATTTCACCCCGGCCGAAGTCACCATTCCGGCCAATACCCGCGTCCGTCTGGTGATCCGCAATCTCGACCCGACGCCGGCCGAGTTCGAGAGCGACGATTTCAAAGCCGAGAAGATCATCCCTGCCGGCGCGGAGGTCTGGGTGCTGCTGCCCGCCCTGCCCCAAGGCAATTACGAATTCCACGACGAGTATCACGAGGATGCCTCGAAGAGCCGGCTGATCGTGAAGTAGGACGCGCGCCGGGTCCGGCTCGGCGAGGGGAGGTATCTCCGGTCGGGCGCGGCAGAGTTCCGGTCCGGCTGGCGCAGGGAGCAGCCTCCCTGGTGACGATGGCGCGTGCATGCTCGCGCCCCGGAGCAACATCCGATCGGATGGACTCATCTGATCGGATAAAATTGCTCGGTAAAACAGAGAGTAAGAGCGGTAGCGGATCGTCTATCGGATCGGGCACCGCCCTGGTCCTGCCTGGGAGGCGTGGACGGGCGAAATGATCGGGCGGGGGTCTGGGTTCTGCAACCCGGTGGAACGGGCTGGAAAGGAAGCGCCGCAGAGGAGTGCGCGAGGCGCTGTCAGCCGTTCTGTGGAAATGACCTGGCCACTTCCCGAGCCGGCAGGGCGTGCGGATCACCTCTGCATGTTGCGGGAGGTAGCTTCACGAAAATTCTGGCGGAGTGGAAAACCCAGCTTGTCCGGCCCGCGACAGGCTTCGACCTGGGGCGCGGATCAGACCGCGCCGCGCCGTTCCAGCACCGCCGGAACAGTCTTCAGCAGGATCATCAGATCCTTGCTGAACGTCCAGCTCCGCACATAGGACACGTCCAGTCGCACCCGGTGATCGTAGGACGTATTGCTGCGGCCGCTGATCTGCCACAACCCGGTCAGGCCCGGCCGAATCGCGTAATAGTGCACGATGTTGTCGCCGTAGCGGGCGATTTCGGCTTCGACGATGGGCCGCGGGCCCACCAGGCTCATCTCCCCGCGCAACACATTCACGAGCTGCGGCAGTTCATCGAGGCTGCAGGCACGCAGAAACCTGCCGATGCCGGTGATGCGCGGGTCCGCGCGCAGCTTCTGGGTTTCGGCCCATTCGGCCGCGGCAGCCGGATCACTGGCCAGCAGAGCGGCGAGCACCGCGTCTGAATCGACGACCATGGTGCGGAATTTGAGGCATTGAAATGTCGACCCGCCCGCCCCGATCCGGCGATGACCGAACAGGGCCGGCCCGCCATCGCGGCGCACCAGCAGGGCGATCACCGCCATCACCGGAGCCAGCGCCAGCAGCATCAGGGCGGCGAGCACCTTGTCGAAGAGGGTCTTCTGCCAGGCGTATTTCGGGCCAAGCGTTACGAAGCCATGAGGAAACGAAGCAACATCCGTTTGTAAAGCTGAAGTCTGGTAGGCCCATTCCATCGCACTTCTCCCAAAGTCTGCAGCTTCCGCCGGACCAGAGGGGTCCTCAGCCGCAAGCAAGTCGATTGCCCTCAAAGCAAACGCGTCACAGAAAGACATATTTTTTTGCTTGTGGACTTCGACTCTGCGGAATGCTCCCCCCGGATATCCGCAGCCTCCCGCTTCCCCCGCAGATATGTCTCATAATCAGATTCATTCAAGACGAAGCTTTGACTAATAATCGAGTTATTTTCAGTCAATCAAACACAACCAAGAGAGGTAACATTCAATACGACCCTTACCAGAAATGCATAACGATGGACCCGGCTAGTATTGGCATCTGTCAACGACAGCCGAAACTCTGCGTCACCGAACTCCCTCCCGCGTCCATCCAGCGCCCCCGGCCCGGCTGCGATCCGCAGACACAAGACACCGAGGCGACGCCCGCTCCGTCATCAACCCACACTCCGTCATCAACCCTAAGGGCTTAACAAACGATTGCTGCGCCCAAGCGGTTCTCTGGCGAACGCAACCGAAAATAATAATTCGAGACGAAGCTCTCAACTCGCATCTGCGTGTCCAGGAATTGGAGCGGAGGAGCCCGCTTTCGGTCAACCGATTGATTTAGATACATTTTGATCTGGAAATGCCGCGTCTGACCCGCCCAGAGAGGGCGTGATCACGTAAGGTTGACGATAGATTAAAGTGTGCCCGTCACCGCGACCCGCCGAAACCGCGTCAAGGAATGCACGCGAGTCCCGCCAGGGTGGACGCTGGTCAGCCAAAGGGCCACGCCGTCCCCGCGGGAGACGGCACGGAGCGCTTCCCGCGCCCGAGTCCCTCTGCCCGGACGCAGGTGCTCGGACCCCAGCCGGGCGGAGCCGCCGGAGAACGGCGCAGCCCCGATCGGCACGAGAGAACAAAAAATCCCGCCGGGCCACCGGCACGAGCGCTGTGGAGCCTTCCCCACTGCACCCCCCGGCCGTTCAGCCCTCCGGGTCCAGCACCTTGCCGGGATTGAGAATCCCGTGCGGATCGAGCGCCTGCTTGAGCCGCCGCATCGTCGCGAGCTCCGTCCCGCCGCGCCAGTCCGCCATCATGTAGGTCTTCAGCCGGCCGACCCCGTGCTCGGCCGAGAAACTGCCCCCGAGATCGCGCACCACCGCGTTCACCGTATCCATGATCGCGTGGTCCTGCGCCAGGAACCAGGCAGGATCGGCGCCCACAGGCTTGGAGAGGTTGAAATGGATATTGCCGTCGCCGAGATGCCCGAACGGCACCACGCGCACGCCCGGGATCAGCGCCCGGCAGGCATCCCCGGCGCGATGGATCAGCTCCGGCACCCGTGAGACCGGCACCGAGACGTCGTTCTTCACCGAAGCGCCGGCGTGTTTCTGGGCCTCGGCATGCTCCTCGCGCAGCCGCCAGAGCCCGCGGCGCTGCGCCTCGCTCTCGGCCACCGTCGCATCCAGAATCTCGCCGCTCTCGCGCGCCGCCATCAGGGTCTGTTCCAGCGCATCACGCAGCGCGGCATCCACCCGCGAGGTGGCAAGTTCGATCAGCGCATAGTGCTCTGCCCGGCCGCCGAGCCCGAGCACGGCGCCCGGGATATGCGCCAGCACCAGATCCATGCCGGCGCCGGACATGTATTCGAAGGCGACCAGCGCATCGGGGTCTTGCTGGCGGCAGCGGGCGAACAGACCGAGCGCGGCCTCCACGCTGGGCAGGGCGCACAGCGCCACCGCAACCTCGGCCGGGCGCGGCACCATGCGCAGCACCGCGGCGGTGATCACCCAGAGCGTGCCCTCGGCACCGATGAAGATCTGGCGCAGGCAATAGCCGGTATTGTCCTTGCGCAGCCGCCGCAGCAGATCGAGCACCGACCCGTCCGCCAGCACCACCTCCAGCCCCAGCACCAGGTCGCGGGCATTGCCGTAGCGCACCGTCATGTTGCCGCCGGCATTGGTGGAGAGGATGCCGCCGACCTGGGCGCTGCCCTCCGAGGCGATCGACAGCGGCAGCAGGCAGCCCACGCCGGCGGCGGCATCCTGGGCGGCCCGCCAGGTGACACCGGCCTCGATCGTCAGGGTCATGTCGATCGGATCGACCGCCCGCACAGCGCGCATCCGCGACAGGCTCAGCACCAGTTCGCGCCCGTCCTCGGCCGGACTCGCCCCGCCCACCATCGAGGTGTTGCCGCCCTGCGGCACCAGGGCCACCCCGGCAGCAGCGCAGAGCCGCACCACGGCAGAGAGCTCGGCGGTGTCGGCGGGGCGGATAACGGCGGCGGTCCGCCCGCGATACAGCCCCCTCCAGTCGGCGGCGAACGGGGCGGTATCGGCCGGATCGGTGAGCAGCCCGCGCGCCCCGACGATCGCGCCGATCGCGGCCAGCAGGCCAGGCAGCGGAGAGGGCGGGTGGGACA
>DAICZL010000293.1 GCA_027311165.1 bacterium | reverse complement strand
GTCCTGCGCATGGCGGCCGGGGTGGGGCCGGCGATCCTGCTCGCCTGGCTGCTCTATGCCTTCAATCTGTTCGCGTTCGGCCCGGTGCTGGTGCTGTTCGTGGCGAATCTGATGTTCATGGGCTGGTGGGTGGCGCTGTTCGTGGTCTCGCTGATCCTGCGCCACGGCACCTCGGCCGAGGCGCTGGCCTGGTCGGTGCTGTTCGGGCTGACCCCGTTCTCGGCGGTGTTCTACCCGATCGCGGCGCTGCCGGCCTGGCTGCAGCCGGTGGCGCAGGCGCTGCCCTCGGCGCATGTGTTCGAGGGCATGCGCGCGGCGCTGCAGCACGGCGTGATGGCCTGGGACCAGCTGGCGCTGGCCGGGGTGCTGAACCTGCTCTGGATGGGCGCCGCCATCGCGACCTTCGCCCGCCAGTTCCGCGCTGCGCGCATCCGCGGCGCGCTGCTCACGATCGGCGAATGAGCCCCGGATGGAGCCGCGGGGAGACAAGCCCGGGGGGCTGCCCGGGACCCGCTGCAGACCTGGTCGCGGACCTGCCTTGCCGGGGGGCCTCTGCCGGGGGCTGCCGGGTTCCGACCGGCCGCGCCTTTCGGCCCTGACATCGCCATCCGCCGATTGCCCAACTCCCCGCCAAACGTCCCCGAGGTCCCGATTTTGCAAACCCCGCCGCACACCAATTTCTGGCTGATCCGCCACGCTCTGGTCGCCCCGGATGCCCAGACCATCCTCTACGGACGGCTGGATGTCAGCCTGTGCCAGGCGACGCTCGCGGCCCAGGCGCCGGCCTATCGCCGGCTGGCCAGCCGGCTGCCGCTATCGGCGCGCTGGGTGGTCACGCCGCTCTCGCGCACCCGTGCCACCGCCGAGGCGATCTTCGCCGCCGGCTACCCTGCGACCCCGCCGGTGGTGGAGCCCGACCTGACCGAGCAGTCCCTGGGCGACTGGCAGGGTCTGGCCCATGCCGATCTGCCGGCGAAGCTCGCCAACCCGGCGCACGCCTTCTGGCCGCTGGCCGGCGCCGAGCAGCCGCCGGGCGGGGAAAGCATGGAGCAGGTGATCGGCCGTGTCGGGCCGGCGATGGAGCGGCTGGCCGCGGACAATCGCGGCGGCGATGTCGTGCTGATCGGCCATGGCGGGGCGATCCGCGCCAGCATCGCCCACGCCCTGGGCATCGGCGCCGACAATGCCCTGCATCTGTCGGTGCAGAATCTGTCGCTGACCCGGCTGGAACGCCATGTCGAGGGCTGGCGGGTGGTTTCGGTGAACGAGCCGGCCCAGACCGAGCCGCATCCCTGAGGCGGCGGACAGGTAGCCTCATCGGCCCCGGGGTGAGCAGACCCCAAGAGCGGCAGAGCCCTCGATGGGCAGAGCCGGTGCATCGTGGCTCGCCCGTTACGGAACGATCGAATTGGCTGGCGGCGGCCTCGATAAGAGTGATGAATGTACAGCGCGACTATGTTAATGTTCTGTAGGAGAGTCGTCATCACCCTCTGCCTCTGGTCAGGAGACCGCAGATGTTCCGCTTCGTTCTCGCCGGCGCGGTGGCGCTGGTTCCGCTCGCTTTCGCCGCCGGCGCACAGGCCCAGACCGAGCAGCAGGCGCTGGTCGATCGCGCCACCCTCACCGTGCAGGATCTGGTGGGCGGAGGCGATGGCGGTGACCGGGTCGATACGCTCAAGCGCGCCCGTGCCGTGATGGTGTGTCCGCGCGTGTTCCGCCTCAGCTTCATCCTCGGGGCCGAGGGCGGCGGCTGCGTGCTGTCCGCCCGCGACGGCAGCGGCAGCTGGTCGGATCCGGCATTCTATGGCCTGGGCTCGGGCAGTGTCGGCCTGCAGATCGGCCTGCAGGACAGCGAGGTGCTGATGATGGTGCTGACCGAGAAGGGCCTCGCCGCGGTGATGGACAACCAGTTCAAGCTGGGTGGCGATGCCTCGATCAGCGTGGTGACCATCGGCGTGGGCGTGCAGGCGGCGACCACCGCGGCGCTGTCGGGCGACATCGTCGCCTTTTCGCGCGGCCGCGGCCTGTATGCCGGCGCCTCGCTTGCCGGATCGGTGATGAGCACGCGCACCGACTGGAACAATGCTTATTACGGGCGCGACCTGGCGGCGCGGCAGATCGTGATGGAAATGCAGGCCAACAACCCGGGCGCCGATCCGCTGCGTGCGGTGCTGGGGAAATACGGCACGCCCTAGCCAGTGTCCTGCCCTCGAAGTTCGCGGTTCCTCACCGCGAAGTTCGGGGATCAGCAGGCCACTGAAAACAAAGAGCTGGTGTCCCGGTTCCGACCACATTTCAATGCTGCGAATTCCGGAATCGGGACACTCGAGCAACATCCGATCAGGTGGACACATCAGATCGGATGAAGTTGCTCGGTAATACAAAGCGCAAGAGCGGTGGCCGATCGTCTATCGGATCGGGGACCGCTCTGGCTTTTTGTTCCGGCCAGCAATTCCATCGCGGTTGACGTCACCCCGAGGCGATAGCGCGCGCGAGCGTCGCCCGATACGGCGCCGTCGATCGCCGGCGCCGGAGAGTTCGCTTGCGCCCCCGACAGGCCCGCCGGCAGGCCTGCGCCAACGCCGGCGGGGATCCGGGCGCCCGCCTGCTCAGGCGCTCCGCGGCGGATCATCAGCCCCATGGGACGCGAGGGGGAAGGTCCGGTCTGCCCCGCCCCGAGCCGGCCGCGACCCCGCTGGCGGCGAGACATCAGGCGCTGGCCGGGCCCGCAGCACCACCCCGAGCGATCCCGCGAGCAGGCCGCCCGCCAGCAGGAACGGCGCCCCGGGCAGGATTTGGAGTGTCCGGGCGAAGGTCAGGGTGAACAGCCCGGGTCCGATCAGTCCGGCGATCCCTTGCAGGCTGGCATTGGCGCCCTGCAGCCTTCCCTGCTCGGCGGGGCCGACCTGGCCCGACATCAGCCCCTGGAGCGAGGGTCCGCCCAGCCCCCACAGCGACAGCAGGGGGATCCCCAGCACGAACACCAGGCCGCTCGGCGCCAGTCCGAACAGGGTGAAGGCGGCGACGCCGCAGGCCCGCGCCAGGATCAGGGTCCGCCGTTCGCCGATGCGCCGCACCAGCGGCCCGACCAGCACGCCCTGGACCAGCATGGCCCCGGCGCCGGCGCCAGCCAGGGTCAGCCCCACCGGACGGGCGCCCCAGTGATAGCGGTGCAGCGCATAGATCACGAAGGTGCTGGGCAGCACGACATGGGCGAGCTGGCCCAGGAAATTGACCGAGGCCAGCCGCAGCAGCGCCGGGCTCCGCCCGAGCAGCCGCAGCGCGCCCACCGGATGGGCGCGCGCCAGGCTGAACCGTGCCCGCCGGGACGGGGCCAGGGATTCGGGCAGCACGAAGGTGCCATAGGCGGCGTTGAGCAGGCTCAGCAGCGCCGCGACCCAGAACGCGAGCCGCGGCGAGATCGCCCCCAGCAGGCCGCCCAGCGCCGGTCCCAGCACGAAGCCCACCCCGAACGCCGCGCTGACCAGGCCGAAGCGGCGGGCCCGCTGCTCGGGGGCGCTGATATCGGCGATATAGGCGTAGCTGGTGGAGATGCTGGCCGCGGTGATGCCGGAGATGATCCGGCCCGCCAGCAGCCAGGGCAGCGAGGGCGCCAGCGCCATCAGCACATAGTCCAGCCCCAGGCCGAGATTGGACAGCAGCACCACCGGGCGGCGGCCGAACCGGTCCGACAGCGCGCCAAGCACCGGCGAGAACAGGAACTGCATCAGCGCCCAGGCGGTGCCGAACACGCCCAGCACCTCCGCCGTCGTCGCGGCGTCGCCGCCCACCATGGATTGCACCAGGCGGGGCAGTACCGGCACCACCAGGCCGAGCGCCAGCATGTCCAGCAGCACCGTGACCAGGATGAAGGCGACGGCGGCGCGCGGGGGCGGTGTCATCGACCGGTGGCACAGAAAGGAAGCCCAGGGCTCTGCCCTGGACCCGCTGGGGCCTCGGCCCCAGACCCCTTTCGGAAGAGGTC
>DAICZL010000288.1 GCA_027311165.1 bacterium | reverse complement strand
GGGGGGGGGGGGGCGGCCGCAGGGGCGCGGCCGGGCGCAGCCGGGGGGGGCGCGGCTGCGCTACCTGCTGGCCGGATCGATCTGCCGCCGCCTGCCGACCGATCCGGCGCCGTTCCACCCGCTGGGGCTGGTCGATCACGTGGACCGGTTCTACGATCAAGTCGATCTGGTGGTGAATCCGATGACCGTCGGCACAGGGTTGAAAATCAAGTCGGTGGAAGCAGTGTTTCAGGGTTTGCCGTTGATCGCGACCGAAAGCGCCATGGTGGGCCTGCCGGCCCGCCATCCTCTGCATCGTCTGGACAGCCCCGAGACGGTGGCGTCCTGCCTGCTGGACATGCCGTTTTCAGACCGTCTGCTGAGCGAACTCGCCGCCGCCTCACGCGACTGCGCCCGCGCCTATGCCGATCAGGTCGCCCGCGCGGCCGAAAGGCTGATCGCGGCGCTGTCGGACAGGGCGGCCCCGATCCGGCGGGCCGCCCTGCATGGCTGATCAGGCAGAGACGGCAGATGCCGAGCCAGGCGGGGCCGACCGAGGCGGGGCGGAACCGGTCCAGGGCAGCAGCGGACCGCGCGACTTCCTGATCACCTATAGCAGCCGGGTCGGGTCGAGCGCGCTGGTCGAGACGCTGCAGCACCTGCCAGGGGTGTTCGTGCCGCTGTTCGAGGAGCTCGACTGGTACTATCTGGATCAGCACCGGCAGCTCGACCGGTGGAACGACCAGAACATCCACGAAGCGGTGCTGGACGCGCTGCACCGGCGCCCCGAGGGCACCCCCCCCGACCAGCCGATCTCGGGCGGGTTCAAATGGCGCATCTGGGGCGCGCCCGACAAGCTCGCCGCGGCATTCGCGCGCCACCGGATCCTGCTGTTCAACCTGGTGCGCAGCGATCTGTTGGAAATGATCAGCAGCCGCTACCTGACCGATGTCGTGCATGCGGAGTTCAACGGCCCGCAGTTCCGCTATGTCGATTCCGCGGAGCAGGCGGAAAAGGCCGAGATCCTGGCGCGCTACCGTACCACCCGCGTGGTGGCCGACATCGCCCGTTTCCACGCCCTGTGCGCGGAGGTGTACGAGGCCGAGCGGCTGCGCATCGATCTGCTGCGCCGGCTGAACGGGGCGGGGGTGGAGGTGTGGACCATCTTCTACGAGGATTTCGCATATAAGCGCTTCCGCTTCCTCAACCGGCTGCTGGGGCTGCTCGGCCATCCCGGGCTCGCATCCCTGCCGGTGATCGGGCTCACCAAAATCTCATCGCACTACCCGTCGGAATCTTTTGAAAACCGAGGCGATTTGCTGCGCGATCCGACGACCGGGGATTTTCTGCGACGTTGGGAGACGCTGCTCTACGATAGCGGGCTCAAGCTGCTTCTGGTGTAGCCGGGCTCTGCCTGGCCGCAGGATCGGCCGGCGCCCCTGGGAGCAGAGCAGGCCGCACTGTCCACGACGAAAGGAATGGAATTGCGATGAGCGATGAGCCGGCAGTGCTGGAAGTGGGGCGGCAAGGGGAGAGCCAGACCGGGCCGGGACAGAGCGGGGAGAAGCAGACCGACGAGGCGCGGGCGAACGCGGTGATCGCCGAACTGAAGGGTCTGCTCGACCGCGGCGTGATCAATTTCGACGACGTCCTGCACCGGCTGAGCGGCCTCGATCTCGGGCTTTTCAAATACTGGTACTATCTGTTCGACCGGGGATCGGAGATCAACACGGTCGATGCGATCCCGACGATCCATCGGCTGTACTACGCGAACCCCTCCGAACGCGTGATCAGCGTGCTCGATGTCGGCGCCGGAACCGGCGGCGGCGCGGCATTGCTGCAGCGTCTGCATTCGCGCTTCGGACCGAGCCATCTGAAGCTCGATGTCACCGCGCTCGATCTGGAAGACGGCCGGATCGTGCAGTTCGCCCGCTATGTCCATCCCGGCCTGCGCATCCTGTTCGCCGACATCTTCACGCTCGATACCGTGCACGACCTGGTCTTCTGCTCGAACGTGATCGAACATATCCCCAATCCGGAACCGTTCGTGCGGCGGATGCAGGCCCTGGCGCGCGATTATGTCGTGTGCATCACCCCGTTCGCCGAACAGGACCGCATCCCCGGCCATGTCAACACCATCGACATGGCGTTCATCTATCGTTTTGCACCCGTATCCGTCGAGGTCTATACCAATATCGGCTGGAAGATGCGCGGGCAGTGCGTGATCTTCGTGCTGAAGGGGCTCGCAGGAACCGAGGCGCCGCAGCGGGCGTGAAGCAGGGCCCGCGGGCTCTGCCCGCCACC
>DAICZL010000276.1 GCA_027311165.1 bacterium | reverse complement strand
GTGCCGGCACCGACCGCCGCATCGTCTTTCCCGCGGCAGCCTGAATGAGGCGGGAGTCTCCGCCGGCGATCCGATGCAGGAGCCGCCCGATCTGGGCGGACGGGCACCGGCATCACAACGACCGCAGCAGGTTGCGCGATCCGGGCGACCGGACCGACGCCGATCAGGCGCTGGCTTAGTCGACCCGCCAAGCCGGGCGGGCGCGAGCGCGATGTGGTCGTGCGCGAGCTGGTCGGCGGCCCGTACGGCCCGATACCGCGCAACCGGCCCCGGATTCGCCCTTCACGACGACGGAACGCCCCGAGCGCATTCAGCCGCTTGACATGGGCCGGGCTGTGCCCCATCTGCCCTTTCGACAGCAAGAGTGTCAAAAGGATCTCGCCCTGAAACTCACGGAGCTCATCGCCGCCGGCGGAGGCGGCCAGGTCACGCCCCGCTTCGTCAGGTTCCTGATCTCGGAGGGCGTCATCCCGCCGCCCACCGGCGGGCGCGCCCACGCCGATTATGGTGAAGCGCATCTGCGCGGCATCGTGAGCTATCTGCGGCTGAGACGCCTCGGTTTTTCGCTGGCGCAGTCGAAGGAGATCATCCTGACAGGGCGCGAGGCGACCCTGCCCGTACGGCTCGCGCCCGGCCTCGCCCTGCATGTCGATTTCGCAGAATTCGCCCGCGACGCCTCCCTGTCCGACCTGGTCGAGCGCTTCCGGGAGGCGGTCGCGACCATCCGCGATGCCTTACCCCATGAAGGAGAAGACGATGCACATGCTGCATGAGATCAAGAACGATCCCTTGGGGCGGTTCCCGGACGGCGCGCGAATCGGGGGCACCGATCGCCCGATGCCGCTGGTCCACACCAACATCGACGTCCGCATCCTCGGCGGTCTCGCCATCGTCCGGACGGAGCGCGTCTTTCACAATGCCGAGAGCGCCAGCATCGAGGCGGTGATCACCTTCCCGGTCCCGGTGCACGCGACGATGGTGGGGCTGAGCGCCCGGGTCGATGGGCGAACGCTGACCGGCCGGGCGCAGCTCAAGGAGACGGCGCGCGAGGTCTACGAAGCCGGGATCGACACCGGCCGGACGACTATACTGCACGAGGAGGCGATACGAGGCATTCACGTCCTCTCGGTCGGGCACGTGGCGCCCGGCCAGGACATCGCGGTGACGAGCCTCTGGGCGATGCCGCTGTCCTTCCAGGGCGGTCGTGCGGGCCGGGGTGGTCGTGCGGGACTGCGCATTCCACTGACCGTGGGCGACGTCTTCGGCCGCTCGCCGCTGCCGGACAGCGAAGACCTGTCGCATGCGCGGATCGTCCACGAGGCAATTCTGACCGTCGCGTCGGACAGCGGCAGAGCAGAGGTTGCGGGCGTGACCTTCAGCAACGGCGCGGCGCGGGTGCGGCTCGATCGCCCGATCGATGTGATGCTGCCGGGCTGGTCGCCGCGCACGCTTCGCGGCATCGGCGCCGATGGCCGCGCCGTTACGCTGTCGATCGGGCCAGCATCCGTGCGGGCGGCCCCGCTCCATGCCAATCTACTGCTCGATCAATCCGGCTCGATGGCCGAAGCCGCGGCGCGCAGCGACGGATCGGCGGACGAGCATGAGGCGCCCCGGAGCAAGCACGATGTGATGGTCGGCGGCCTGGCGCAGGCGCTGCGCGCCCAGCGCCCCCAGGATCGTCTGAGCCTGTGGCAGTTCGACGACCGGTGCGCGCCCGTGAAAGGACTTGCGGGGCTCTGGGGCCCGCGCGGCGGCACGTCCATCGGCCAGGCCCTCGCCAAGGTGGCGAGCCGGACACGCGCGACCGATATCCTGGTGATCACCGACGGGCTGAGCCACGACCTCGATGTTCAGGCGCTCGCCCGAAGCGGCAAGCGCTTCAGCGTGGTGCTGATCGGCGAGAACAGTCTCGATGCGCAGATCGGCCATCTCGCGGCGCTGACCGGCGGGGAGTTGTTCATCGTCTCCGGCACCGCCGCTGCCGAGGCGATCGGCGCGGCGATCGCCGCCCTGCGCCGCGGCCACGTCCCCGCGCCGCCGATCGACGGCCCACC
>DAICZL010000267.1 GCA_027311165.1 bacterium | reverse complement strand
GTCTGGGCAGCGTCCTTCCCTTACGCGCCGCCCTCACGCCGCCAGGCGCCGACCACCAGGCCCAGGATCAGCGGCAGCGCCAGCCAGGGCGGCAGCAGCGGCAGCCCGGCGATGCCGCTCACCAGATGGTCATGGCGGCGGGCGAGGCCGATCCAGGACGCGCCGGACGCGTCATGGCCCACCTCCACCCTTCGCAGGGCCGGCGGGCTGCCCTGGGCGGTGCCGTCATCCAGCCAGTGCACCCCGCCCAGGCTGGCGCGCGCCGGCGGGCCCATCAGGCTCGCGGTGGCGCGCATATCGGCGAATTCCAGCGGATTGGCGGCCCCCACCGCGGCATAGGCGGTGCGGGTGCCATCACTCGCCCGCCAGACGCCGGGGATGCCCGCCTGCAGGCTCGCCCCGGCGCGGCCGGGACCGAGCCGCGCCAGCTTCAGCGTGCGGCTCGCCCCGTCGGGATCGGTCACGCTGATCTCGGCCGGCGGGGTCTCGGCGGTCGAGCGCTGGGCGATCGAGAGCACGCCGTTCTCCACCGTGGCGGTCAGCGCGTTCTCCTCCAGCCCCGGCTCCTTCATCAGCCAGTGGGCCAGCCGGCGCAGCAATTCGGCCTGCGGCCCGCCGCCCTCATGGCCGCGCGCCCCCAGCCAGATCTGGTCCGACAGCAGCAGCGCCGCCCGGCCCTCGCCGATATGGTCGAGCACCAGCAGCGGCGATCCGTCCGGCGCGCTCATCACCGTGTCGCCCTCCACCGAGGACGCCTCGATCCGCCGGTACCACTCGCCCCAGGCCGGATCGCCCGCCGGTGCCGGGCCCGCGCGCGGACCCGGCGCCGGAGCAGGATCCTGCGCAGGAGCAGGGCCGGGGCCGGATGGCGCGCCGGGCAGCGCCTCGGTCACCGGGTGGCGCGCGCCCACATCGGTGACGTGCGGGCGGAACGGGCCCTCGATGACACCGGCCTCCCCCGCCACCGGTCGGGCCGGGATCGCGGCGGCGAGCGGCGTATTGGCCAGGCTGCCGGGTCCGGCGAATTCCGGCCAGACGCTCATCAGCAGCGCCCCCCCGTCGCGGACATAATCGGCGATGTTGCGCAGATAGGGCATCGGCAGCAGGCCACGATTCTGGAACCGGTCCAGGATGATCAGGTCGAATTCGCGCAGCTTCACCAGGAACAGCTCACGCACCGGAAAGGCGATCAGGGCGAGCTCGTTCAGCGGCGTCAGGTCGTCTTTTTCCGGCGGGCGCAGGATGGTGAAATGCACCAGATCGACCGCCGGGTCGGCCTTCAGCAGCCGCCGCCAGGTGCGCTCCCCGGCATGCGGCTCGCCGGAAACCAGCAGCACCCGCAGCCGGTCGCGCACCCCGTTGATCGCCACCACGGTGCGGTTGTTCAGCGCCGAGACCTCGCCGGGCAGGGCCTCGGCCGAGAGTTCCACCACCGTCAGGCCGGCGCGGGTGATCGGCAGCTCGATCTCGTGCGCGGCGCCGACCGGCACGGTCTCGGTCACCGGCCTCTCGCCGTCGCGGCGGATGGTCAGCCGCGCGGTGGCGGCGGGGTGGGCCACGCCCAGATCATCGATCGCGACCTTCAGCGTCACCGGATGGCCCACGATGCCGTAGGAGGGCGCCGCGATCACCCGGATGCGCCGGTCGGTCTCCTCGCCCCGGGCCGGGATCAGCACCTGCAGCGGCGCGCCGCCCAGCAGGCTCGCCAGCCGCTCGGGCGGGGGAATGTCATGCACCTGCCCGTCGGTGATCGCCACCACCCCGGCCAGCCGGCCCGGCGGGATGTCGGCCAGCGCGCGCGCCACCGTGGCGAACAGCCTGGTGCCGCCGTCGCCGCCCTCCGGCACCACGACGCTGCGCAGTTCCAGGTCAGGGAAGCGCGCGGCCTGGCCGGCGATCGCCTTCCGCGCCGCCTCGGCCAGCGCCGTCCGCTTGCCGATCTGCATCGAGGCGGTCTGGTCGACCACCAGCAGGCCGATATCGGGCAGGCTGGTGCGGGTCTCCTCGATCAGGCGGGGACCGGACAGCCAGGCCAGCAGCACCGCGAAGCCGGCCGCCCGCAGCACCGCCCCGCGAGCCCGCGCCCACAGCGCAGGGGCCAGCGCCACCAGGCACAGCAGGCCGAGCAGGACCAGCAGCCAGACCGGCACGGCAGGATCGAAGCGCAGCGCGGCGATGGTCTGTTCCAGATGCATCTATTGTCCCAGCCGTTCCAGGATCGCCGGCACGTGCACCTGGTCGCCCTTGTAGTTGCCGGTGAGCGCGTACATCACCAGGTTCACTCCGAACCGGTAGGCGAGCACCCGCTGCTGCGCCCCGCCGGGGATCACCGCATAGGGATTGCGCCCGGCGTCATCGACCGCCCAGGCCGCCGCCCAGTCATTCGCGCCGATGATCACCGGGCTCACGCTGTCATTGGCGCGGTCCTGGTCGCGCTGCACCCAAACCGTGGCGCCGGTATAGCGGCCGGGGAAATCCTGCAGCAGGTAGAACGCGCGCCCCAGCACGTGCTCGCCGGTCAGCGGCGCGAGCGGCGGGATCGCGAGGCCGTCCGTGGCGCGCGCCAGGGCGGCGTCGCTGCCGGGGGCGAAATCCTCGCCGCTGCCCCCGCCACGGGTGTCGATCAGCAGGATGCCGCCCAGGCGCATGTAGTCGTTCAGCGCCGCCGCCGCGGCACTGTCGAGCTTCGTGCTGGTCGCGGTGATCGGCCAGTACAGCAGCGGATAGAAGCTCAGATCGTCGCGCCCGGGCACCACCGCGTCGGGCTCGGCCAGGCTGGCCGCGGTACGGCGGTTCACATAGTCCGACAGGCCGCGCAGCCCGGCGCGGGAGACCGCGTCGATCTCCTCATCGCCGGTGACCACATAGCCGAGCCGGGTCGCGAGCGCCGCCGCGCCGGCCGCCATATCGGTCGCCGGCACGGCCCCCACCGGAGCGGTCGCGGCGGCCAGGGCCAGCAGCGCCACCAGCGCCGCCGCCGGAAAGCGCAGCAGGCCGCGCAGGGCGAGCCCGATCAGCAGGTCGAGCGCCAGCAGGGCCAGCGCGCCGGCCAGCGGCCAGGGCCCCACCGCCCGTTCCGCCGCCGGCGCCAATGTCTCGATGCGCGCCCCAGGCACCGGCGGGGCCAGCTCCGGCGGCGCCAGCGCGGTCCCCAGATTGAGCGCGCGGCGCCCTGCCTCGGGCCCGTACAGTCCGGGCGGCGTGCGCGCAGACACCGCGGTGGTGGCGAAGGCCCGGGCCGGCAGCCCGACCGCCTGGGGCGGGGGCGGGCCCAGCGTGCCGTACCCGTCCAGCGTCTCGGCCGGCGCCAGCACGGCATCGCTCTCGCTCGGCCCGACCCCGGCCGAAAGCTGCACCAGCCGGCGCAGCATCTCCACGAACAGCCCCGACAGCGGCAGGTTCGACCAGTCGGCATTGGCGGTGACATGGAACAGCACCAGCCGCCCGGCGCCGCGCGCCGTCTCGGTCACCAGCGGCGGGCCGTCGGCCAGGGCGGCCCAGGTCTGGGTGGCCAGCCCCGCCGAGGGCTCGGCCAGCACCTGACGGGTGACCTTCACCTCCTCCGGCACCGCCAGGCCCGCGAAGGGCGAGCCGGGGGGAAACGGCGCGAGCCCGGCCGGCTTGTCCCAGGACAGCGCCCCGCCCAGCTGGCGGTCGCCCTCCAGCAGCTTCACCGGCAGCAGCCCGTCAGGGTGCTCGGCCAGGTCGGGGCCGGCGAAGCGCACCAGCAGCCCGCCTTTCATCACCCATTCGCGGAGCGCGGTCTGCTCCTCGCCCTCTGGCAGCACCCGGTCGGCGAGCAGGATCACCGAGATCTCGCGCGAGAGCAGCGTTTTCAGGTCGCCCTCCCGCAGCTCGGCATAGGGGCCGAGCGCGCGGCGCAGATAATACAGCGGCCCGGTCAGCGGCGCCTCGGCGGCGGCGGCGTCGGAGGCGAGCAGCCCGACCGGCCGGCGCCGCCAGCGCTCGTCCAGCAGCACCACCCCGGCCGCGGCGGGCGGGCCTTCCCGCACCAGCCGGGTGAGCCGGTTGCGCAGTTCCGGCGGCAGCACGATCGGCGCCTCGGCATGGCGCGCGCCCGCCGTCAGCGTGAAAACCACTCGCGCCAGGGTGCGCCCGTCACCGCTCTGCGCCAGCACGGCGGCGCTCCCGGCCCCGGGGCCGGCCTCGGGCTTGGGGGTCTGCACCAGCCGCGCCACCAGCCGGTCGGCTTCGGCAACCGGCGGCAGCAGGGCGCGCACCGGCGCGGGGTCGCAACATAATTCGGTGACCCCGCCGATCTCGCCGAGCGCCGCGGCGAAGCGGGTGAAGGCCGCGCCATGGGTCAGCCCGTCGGCCAGATAGACCACGCTCGCACCCGGCTGGCGCCAGTGCTGCGCCGCCTCGGCGGCGGCGGCGCGGTCGGGCGCCCAGGGCCGCGGCCGCAGCGCCGCGAGGCGGGCGCGCAGATCGGCCACCGGCATCGGCGGACCGGCGATCGGGGCGGTGCCGTCCTCGGCGGCGGCCGTGCTCAGCAGGGCGGCGGGCCGGCCGGCGCGCTCGGCGCGGTCCAGCACCGACTGGGCGGCCGCCATGCGCTGCGGCCAGTCCGCTGCCGCGGCCCAGCCGTCATCCAGCACCAGCAGCACCGGGCCGGAGCCGGGCAGGCTGGCCCCGGCGCCCAGGATCGGCCGGGCCAGGCCCAGGATCACCAGCGCCGCCGCCAGAACGCGCAAGGCCAGCAGCCAGGGCGGGGTGCGGGCCGGGGTTTCCTCGGTGGATTTCAAGCCGAGCAGCAGCCGGATCGCGGGGAAGATCTCCCGGCGCGGCGCCGGGGGGGTGACGCGCAGCAGCCACCACAGCAGGGGCAGGAACCCGAGCGCGAGCAGAACCCAGCTGGCGGCGAAGATCATGAAACTGACCGCCGATACCGTGTCCCATCGGCGTGACGACAGAAATCACGGCCAGGGCTCCGCCCCCTGGCCCCGTGGGGACCCGCCAGGAAGCAGCGCTCACTGGACCTGCAGGCCCCGGTGGATACTCCCCAGGGCAGGGAGTCCGGGGCCTTGGCCGCGGCGGATCCGCTGGGGACCGGGGGGCAGAGCCCCTGCCTTGCGCTGACGCTCACGCCGCCAACGCCGAATACAAGGCGAGCAGCGCGAATTCCGGCCCGTGGTCCGTGCGGTGGATGGTGAAGCCGAAACCGGCCGCCGTCGCGATGGCGGCCAGTCCCCGCTGATGCGCCTCCAGCCGCTCCACATAGGCGGCGCGGATGCTCTCGACCCGGGGCACCAGCTGCTCGCGATCCGGCTCCAGGCCCTGGAACCGCACCCGCCCATGATAGGGCAGGCTGGCCTCGGCCGGATCGAGCACCTGCACCAGATGCCCGCTGACCGGCACCCCGGCCAGGCGCTGCACGGTGGCCTCCACCTCCGAGAGCGGCCCGAGAAAGTCGCCCAGCAGCACCACCCGCGATTGCCTGGGCAGCTTCGCCGGCGGCGGCAGGCCGGAGCCACCCGCGCGCTCCAGCGCCTCGGCCAGCCGGTCGAGCCCCGAATGGCCGGACACCGGGCGCATCGCCTCGCCGATCAGACAGACCCGCTCGCCCCCGCGCAGCAGCAGAGAGGCGAGCGCCAGGGTGAGCAGCGCCGCCCGTTGGTGCTTATCGACGCTGGCCCCGCGGGAACGCCAGCGCATCCCCGGCGAGGCGTCGCACCACAGGCAAACGGTCTGCGCCGCCTCCCATTCGGTCTCGCGCACATAGGCGCGGTCGGATTTGGCGGATTGGCGCCAATCGACGCGGTTGGGCGTGTCGCCGGGAAGGAAGGGACGGAACTGCCAGAAACTGTCGCCCTGGCCGACCCGGCGGCGACCGTGCACGCCCTGGGCCACGGTGGCGGCCACCCGTTCGGCGGCCACCAGCAATGGCGGCAGCCGAGCGCCCAGCGCCTCGGCAGTGCGGGTCTGGGCGTTGCGGGTCTGGGCGTTGCGGATCTGGGCGTTGCGGGGCTGGCCGTTGCGGATCTGGGCAGTGCCAGTCTGGGCAGTGCCAGTCTGGGCAATGCCAGCCTGGGAAATGCCAGCCTGGGCAATGCCCGCCTGAGCGTCTGGGGACTGGGCGGTGTCGGCGCCAGCAGCACCCGTCCCGGCGCGGCGGGGGCCCTCCGGATGGGGCCGGTCGGTGCCGCCGTGATCGGTTCCCGCGGCAAGGACCATCAGGCCAGACGCTCCACCAGCCGGTCGATCACCTGCGCCAGCACCACGCCCTCCAGCCTTGCGGTGTATTTCAGCGCCATGCGGTGGCGAAGCACGGGGCGTGCCAGCGCGGCCACGTCCTCGATGCTGGGCGTCAGCCGCCCGTCCAGCACGGCGCGGGCGCGGCAGGCCAGCATCAGCGCCTGCGCCGCGCGCGGCCCGGGGCCCCAGTCCACGTAGTCTTCCACCAGCTTGTCGGCCGGGGTCTCCGGCCGGCCGCCGCGCACCAGCGCCAGGATCGCCTCCAGCACGGTCTCGCCCACCGGCACCTGGCGGATCAGCGCCTGGGCGGCGAGCAGTTCCTCGGCGGTCAGCACCTGGCTCGGCTGCGTCTCCATCCGTCCGGTGGTGGCCAGCAGCATCGTCCGCTCGGCGTCCAGATCGGGGTAGCTGACCGCGATCTCGAGCAGGAAGCGGTCAAGCTGCGCCTCGGGCAGCGGATAGGTGCCTTCCTGCTCCAGCGGGTTCTGGGTCGCCAGCACATGGAACGGGCGGGGCAGCGGATGATCGACGCCGGCGACCGCGACGCGGCCTTCCTGCATCGCCTGCAGCAGCGCCGACTGGGTGCGCGGGCTCGCACGGTTGATCTCGTCGGCCATCAGCAGCTGGCAGAACACCGGGCCGGGAATGAAGCGGAAGCTGCGCTGGCCTTCGCTGGTCTGGTCCAGCACCTCGCTGCCCAGGATGTCGGGCGGCAGCAGGTCGGGGGTGAACTGCACCCGCTTGGCGGCGAGCCCCAGCACCGTGCCCAGCGTCTGCACCAGCCGGGTCTTGCCCAGCCCCGGCACGCCCACCAGCAGCACGTGCCCGCCGCAGAGCAGGGTGATCAAAGCGAGGTCCACCACCTCGGCCTGGCCGAAGATGGCGCGGCCGATCTCCGCCCGCACCGCAGCGATGCGCCCGCCCAGCGCCTCCACCTGCGGCAGGATCAAGGCCGGATCCGGTCCGAGGCCGCCCGGGGCTCCGCCTCCGGAACCGGCCTCGGGGATGGGCTGTGGCGTTTGCGCCATATTGGCCGGCATGCGGGGGATGACCTCTCGGTTTCTGTCCAATCCTTCATGTAGGCACTTTCATCGACGGGGGGAGCCTACCTATATCGGAAGCGGGGACGGAAGCTCGCCCGCATTCCGGAGTAGCAGGCGTGAACGACGATGCACCGCATGGACACTGACGGTCGGAAGCTCGCGCGGGAAGCGGTGCGGGCAGGATTGAGCCCCCTGGCGACCGGGGAAGGCGCACTCGCGGTGCCGTTCGGCGCGATCAACCCGCGCGGAATCGGCCCGACGATCAGGAGCCAGCCCGCGATCCCCAAAGCCGCGATCAGCAAGGCCGCCACACCCCGGGCTGCACCCTCCCAGCCCGCAATGCCTCAATCTGCGAACGTCCAGCCGGGCCTGTGCGGCGGCATCGCCCGGCCGCGGCGGGTGCCGGTGGAGTGCGGCGATCTTCCCTTCGTGATCCGCCGGGATGGCAGCTGGCACTATCGCGGCAGCCCGATCGGGCGCAAGGAACTGGTCTGCCTGTTCGCCAGCGTGCTGAAACGCGAGGCGGATGGCAGCTTCGTGCTGGAAACCCCGGCCGAACGCGGCCGGATCGCCGTCGAGGACGCACCCTTCCTGGCCGTGGAACTCGACTGGCGCGGCGATGGCCGTCAGCAGACCCTGTCCTTTCGAACCAATATCGACCAGGTGGTGACCGCGGGACCCGAACATCCGATCAGAATCGCCCACGATCTGCTGACCTGCGAGCCGACACCCTACCTCCATCTGCGCCCCGGCGCCGGTCACCTCGCGATCGAAGCCCGGATAGGCCGTGCTGTCTATTACGAACTTGTGGCCCTCGCAGTTCCCGAGTGGGTGGGATGCCGCCGCATGCTGGGGGTGTGGAGCTGCGGCCAGTTCTTCCCCCTGGGCGAAATGCCCCCTGGCGAGGAGTGAGCAGCCGGCCCCCGCGCCACGGTCAGGCGCCACCCGAGCAGGAAATCCCCACC
>DAICZL010000264.1 GCA_027311165.1 bacterium | reverse complement strand
GTGCAAAGCCGCCCGGCCGCGCGTCTCATTCCAGACTCAGGCTTCTTCCCGACTGGATCCGTATCAGACAACCGGGCCGGATTCCAGCCGCATGCCACAGCACCGACCGGCCTTCCCGCAAACTTGATGGCGCCCGGCGAGGCCCGGCCCCGCCGGGCGGCGCCTCTGCCGGTCCGCCCGCGGACGACGCCCATGCCGCCCGCGCCGCTCAACGCGTCGGCCCCTGTTCGGCCAGCCAGGCCTTCGCCCGCGCCTCGGCGCCGGAGGGCAGCGGCGCGGCCGGATCGGCGATCCAGTTCAGCACATCGCCGATCGGTTCGGCCCGGCCGTGGTCGCGCATCAGCAGATGATAGCCCTGCGGGTAGAACCCCGTCCGCACCCCTGCCGGCACGGCACGCCAGGTGGCGGCCATCGCCTCCGGCGGCACCAGCGCATCCTTGCCGCCATACAGGATCAGCGTTCCCGCCGGCAGCGCCGGGGCGGCGGCGAGTGCTGCGTCCATCAGATCGACCAGCCCCTGAATCGCATCCACCCGCGTCTCGCGGATGGTCAGAGGATCGGTGGACAGGCGTATCAGCGCGGCGCGGTTGTCGGAGGCGAGAACATGGGCGAAGCGACCGGTGAGCGTCAGCCCCGGCGCCAGCCGGTAGGCGACCCACAGCGCCCCGCGCAGGAACGGGTTCATCTTCGACCGCCCCCAGACCGCCGGCGCCAGCAGCACATAGCGGTCCGGCTGCGGCAGGTCGGGGCGCGCGGCGAGGTTGATCGCCACCGCCGCGCCCATGCTTTCGGCCATCAGGATCAGCGGGAGACCCGGATAGCGCCGCCGCACCAGCACCACCATCTCCGCGGCATCGCCGACCAGCCCGTCGGTGCCGGGCCAGAAGCCCCGCCCCGGCGCGGCGCCGAAGCCGCGCTGATCGGGCGAGATCACCGCGAGACCGGCCTCGGCGAAATCGGGGGCGGGCAGTTCCCAGGCGTCGCGGCTGTCATCGAAGCCGTGCAGCGCCAGCACCACCGCCCGGGGCATCCCCTCGGGAAGCCAGCTGCGATACGGCAGGCGCGCGCCATCGGGCAGGACGAATGCGCCATCGGTCAGCGTGGCCGGAACCACCGCGGGGCCGGGCGGCACCAGATGCACCGTGCAGCCGCCCAGCAGCAGCAGACCCAGCAGCAGGGTCAGCGCCATCGGCACTGGCATCGGCGATCGGCGGCGCGGAGTGAGACGGGGCGTTTTGCAAGCACGGACGGCAGGGCTATCATCCCCCGGCCCGCGCGACCAGACCCGTCGCCCGCGACAGGATGAGGACCGCCATGCAAGACGGCACCGACCAGACCAGCCCCACCGGGAGCGTTCCCACCGGCAGCGTCCCCACCGGGATCGTCCCCACCGGGATCGTCCCCACCGAGACCGTCGCTGTTCAGGACCGCGTGGTGGCCTGCGATTGCGGCGACGGGGCGCTCGGCCATCCGCGCGTGTGGCTGCGCATCGTCGATCGCCAGGTGATGTGCCCCTATTGCTCGCGCCTGTTCGTGCTCGATCCCGGCGCCGGCGGCGGGTCCGGCCATTGAGGTGGCGCCCACCGGCACCGGGGAAGCGGCCAGCGGCGATGCGGGAACGGGTCTGACCGGCGCCAGGCTGCATCTGGTCCTGATCGACGGTTCAGGGTTCATCTTCCGCGCCTTCCACGCCCTGCCGCCGATGACCCGGCCGGACGGCGTGCCGGTGAACGCCGTGTTCGGCTTCACCAACATGCTGGCCCGGCTGCTGAAGGATCATGCGGGCAGCCATCTGGCGGTGATCTTCGATGCCGGCCGGCTGACCTTCCGCAACCGGCTGTACGACCTCTACAAGGCCCAGCGGCCCGAACCGCCCGAGGAGCTGCGCCCGCAATTCGCCCTGGTGCGCGAGGCGACCGAAGCCTTCGGCGTGCCGGCGATCGAGCTGGCGGACTGGGAGGCCGACGACCTCATCGCCTCCTACACCGATGCCGCGGTGGCCGCCGGCGGGTCGGTCAGCATCATCTCCTCCGACAAGGACCTGATGCAGCTGATCCGCCCGGGCGTGGCCATGCTGGATCCGATCAAGCAGAAACCGATCGGCCCGGCCGAGGTGATGGAGAAATTCGGCGTGCCGCCCGACAAGCTGATCGAGGCGCAGGCGCTGATGGGCGATGGGGTGGACAACGTGCCCGGCGTGCCGGGGATCGGGCCCAAGACCGCGGCGCAGCTGATCGGCGAATACGGCGATCTGGAAGCGGTGCTGGCGGCGGCGCCGGAGATGAAACCCTCCAAGCGCCGCGACGCGCTGATCGCCCATGCCGCGGCGGCACGGCTGTCTCGCCAGCTGGTGACGCTGCGCAGCGATGCCCCGCTGCCGCTGCCGCTCGCCGATCTGGCGCTGCGCGAGCCCGACCCTGCCCGGCTCGCCACCTGGCTGGCGGCCCAGGGCTTCCGCAGCATCCTGCAGAGACTGGGGCTGGACGCCCCCCCACC
>DAICZL010000263.1 GCA_027311165.1 bacterium | reverse complement strand
GATCTGGATAGCGGCCGTGGATTGTGGTGATCGAGCCGGGATGGCCGGAGACGACCTCGTTCACATAGGTCCATGCCGCGTCATCGCGCAGCTCCTGCAGCAGCACGCGATCGGGGCGCATCCGCAGGCTGGCCTGGAGCAGCGCCTCGGCATCGATGGGAGCGGCCGACAGGCGGTCTTTCGAATAGAGCAGGCGGACATGATTGGGCTGGGGGATCACCAGCTCCAGCGCATCCTCGATGGTGATGATCCGTTCGGTGAGCGGGATGGCGGCGATCAGGGTCTTGCTCATGGTGGTTTTGCCCGAGCCGGTTGCCCCACACAGCAGGATAGTCAGCTTGGCCTGCACCGCCGCGGCGAGGAACCCTTCGAGATCACCGGCATCGTACAGGGCGAGCAAGGCGCTGGGATCGCGCTGGGCGCGCCGCCGGCACCATTGGTTCCAGCCCTCGGTCCGGTAGCGGGTGCTGACAGATGATATCGGTGCAACCGAGGCGCCGGGCTTGCGCAAGGTCAGGCTGATAGTGCCATGCGGCACCACCGGGGGGATGCAGATTTGCAGGCGCTCGCCGCCTGGTAGTTCGGTGGCGCAGAGCGGGGAAGTCACGCCGAGATCATGCCGCCGCAGCGCGCCGGCGAGGGTGGCGATATCCTCCAGTGCGGGAAGATCGAGCGGCACCTTGAACCGCTCGAACACGCCGTGCTGGCGTACCCAGCATTCACCGGGCCGGTTGATGCAGAGTTCCTCGGTGGCCGGATCGGTGAGCCAGGGCTGGATCGGCGCCAGCAGATAGCGCAGCAGCGGTGCGGCATGGCTTTCGGCCACAGCGACATCGTGGACCATGATGTTCATGGCTTGACCAGCGCGAGCTTGTAGACGTGGGAGAAATTCAGATCGCGGGCGACGAAGATCGAGACATTGTCACCCTGGTTCTTGCGCAGGGTGGGTGGGATATCGATGGTGGATTGCAGGGCGGTGTTGGCGATCTGGTTGGTGTTGGTGTTGAGGTACTGGAAGTAGGCATTGCCCGAGCCGGTCTGGGCGGCGTTGGAGGCGGCCTGCAGGCTGCCGCCGATGACCGAGAGCATGATCGCCGCGCCGAACCTCTCCATGAAATGATTATCGACCGCCCCCGACACCCCGGCCCGGCCGAGCGCGCCGGCGGCTGGGGATGCGAGATCGACCGCGACGTTCTGCGGCGTGACGGCGCGGGTCCAGAGGATGAACAGCCGGTCCTGACCCTGGATCAGCCCTTGCTGGATCTGCCCGATCACCTGGGTACCGCGATCGAGCAGGGTGACCGCGCCGGTCATGCTGCGCACCGATTGCGGCAGGATGCATTTGACGAAGCCGGGCAGGCCGGAATCGATCGCGGTCTGCAGGGTGCAGGGGATGAGGGTGCCGGCCGCAAGGGTAAAATTCGGATGGGCGATCAGCCTGGCATCGACATGGGCGAACCGTGAGGGCGTCAGATCACGCGCCAGGGCGCTGCCCGCCCCTGCGGCACGCCCCGCCAGACCACCGACGCCACTGCCCGATGCGGCCTCTGCTGCACCGGCGGTACCGGGCGCACCGGTGCCGGCCGGTGGCGGGACTTTGCCGCCACCCTGATAGGCGAAGATCGGGGCCTTGAGCGCCTTCATCGCGGCGGTCTCCTGCGGATGCCTAAAACCGAGCGCAAAGGGTGAGGCGGGATGCGGTGCCGGCATCGGCAGGGCGGCCTTGGTGATTGCCGGCCGGGTGGGTGGCGGCAGCGGGGGTGCCTGGAACGGCCGGCCAAGCGCGCCACCATCGGGCGAGGAGGATGATCTGGTGGCCTGGCGATGGCGATGCAGATGGGTGATCGCGATGACGCCGAGGGCGGCGACCCCGCAGGCGAGCAGAATG
Organism: bacterium; assembly: GCA_027311165.1. Taxonomy (GTDB): domain Bacteria; phylum Pseudomonadota; class Alphaproteobacteria; order Acetobacterales; family Acetobacteraceae; genus DAICZL01. The sequence continues at coordinate 799 of DAICZL010000263.1, read as the reverse complement.
CCGATCTTCTGGCTGCTGCCCAGGCGTGAGGCGGTGCCGGCGACGGGTGAGATCTCATGCTCGACCGGTGAGGCCGTACCCGCTCGCTCCCCGACCTTTGCCCCCGCCCCGCTGTTTGGTCCGGGATCGCCCCCCGGCTGATAGTTTCGATCATGATCACCGCCGCGCGCGGCGCCCGCCGGTGCGGCTCCGCCCGGGCCCCAGCTCAGCGGATGGGTCTCGTCACTGGCCATCGTCGGTCTCCGAGTGATCCGGGTGATCCGGTGTGCGGATCAACCGCTGCACGGCGGGGCTGATCGTATGGGTGCCCGGGGTGGCGCCGATCGGCGTGTAGGCGAGATCGTAGATATCGAGCACGGCATGGCCATCGCGCAGCCGCCATTCCGGTGCGGTGCCGGGCACCACGACGGTATCGCCATGCACCGAGAGATTGACCGTGGCCTCCTTGCCGTCCGGCTGGAGATCGAAGATCGCCGGGATGCGCTGGGTGCCGGGGAAGCGGAACACGGTGGAATAGCCGCTGTCCCAGACCTCGGCCGGGGCCAGCGCCCGATCACCGCGGGCGACGTAGTGATAATTGCGCGGCCCCTGGTAGCGGTTGACGGTGCGGGCGGACATCACCGCCATCCGCTCCGCCAGCCGGTCCTTCGTCGCCTGTTGGACTTCGCTTGCTTCGGCCTTGCGGCGGGCAGCCAGGGCGCGTTCGGCGGCCTGATGCGGATAGGTGAAGACCACGGTGTAATCGACATTGGCGCCGACCCCGAGGGGGGCGGTTTTGGTCTCGAACTGGAAATCATAG
>DAICZL010000260.1 GCA_027311165.1 bacterium | reverse complement strand
CCGGTCAACCGCCACAAGCCCTCGGTTGACGTGTTGTTTCGTACCGCCGCCGAATGTGCAGGCCGGGACGTGCTGGGCGTTATCCTAACTGGGATGGGCGATGACGGCGCGCGCGGGATGAAAATGCTGCATGACAATGGCGCGCGGACGATCGCGCAGAATGAGGAAACCTGCGTGGTGTTTGGCATGCCGAAGGAGGCCATCAGCCTCGGCGCCGCGGACAATGTACTCCCGATCAACCAGGTGGCGGGCGCCATCACCGGCTTCGATGGGCGCGGGTAATCCGTCAATTGGGTGAGGCCAGCTAATGAGTTAACAGGATGTCCTCTCGGCTCATGTAAGCTGATGGAGACTTAAGATTCGGTTCAATCAAAGCGACCAGTCCTACATTCCGCACATCGTGGGCGTGATTTCGCGCGAATTTTGCGGCGGCGGATCAGCCTTGGAACGCCGCCTCGGGCACGCCTAGCAGTTCGAGCGTCTGACTCTGGATGCCGGTCAGTTCTGGGCGGAATACCTGGACTGGCCGCTCGTCGCGCAGCAGCGTGTGTCGCTCGGCGAGGCTGAAGAGCCGCAGGATCTGCTCGGTGGTCGGGTGCCGGCAACGGCGCTGTTCGGGGTAGATCGGTAGTTCGGCGACCGTCTGCCGCTTCATTTCCATCCGTAGCTGGCGCTCGATCAGTGCTTGGATGAGCAAGGCCAGGAAATACAGCGTGAAGAACGCCTCGATCCGGCCGGTGTTTTTGAGGAAGACGGGCGCGATCTCGTGGACGGTCTTCAGTTGCTCGAAGCGCTTCTCGATCATCGGCTGGCCCTTGTGGGCTTCGAGGACCTGGGCTGGCGTGAGGTTGCGATCGTTGCTGATGAGTGGATACATTCCGTCGGATTTTTTGTCGTAGTCGATCGCGACCTGGTCGATCGTCCACTCGATATCATAGCGACGTTTGGTCACGCGCCGGTACGCGGTGTTCGGCCCGGGCCGGCCGCGCTGGGTTTGCTTGAAGGAGTGCTCGGGACGCGGCACGCGCTTGACCTTGAAGTAGCGGCGGACCCGATGCTGCTCGAGGATCAGTTCGACTTCCAAGTCGATGCGTGCGCCTCCACGCACGCGCGAACGAGGCCCGAGGATGCGCTCTCGCAGGGTGGTGAGCGCCTCCGTGGCAGTGGTAATGTTGCGGTGACGACGTGCTTGCTGGCGCAGGGTGAGCAGGTTGCTGTGAACCCACGTGAGGGTGAAGCCCTCGGCGGTGCCGAGCGGATCGCGATAGACGGACCAGACATCGCGCGGCCCGTCGGGTTGGCGCACATAGGGACGATCCCAGACCTTTTCCCAGGTCGGCACACCAGTCTGGATCCACTTGCGAAATTGCTTGTCTTCCCGACGTGAGCGCGGCAGGACGGTGACGAAGCGGCCGCCGGCCTGATGGATGTAGCTCAGATTGTCGTGGCTGCAGAGCTTTGAATCGGCGACGTAGAGGAAATCGGGCCGGCCGGCGACGGTCCGCAGCGTGTTCCAGGTCTCGATGTGGGTCACCGAGTCGCTGGTGTTGCCGTCGGCGGTGCGAAACTGCACCGGAACGCCGCCATCGGCATCGGTCGTCAAGATGAACAGCAGCTGCTTCAAATCCGGCCGATGGTCTTTTGAGTATCCAAAAGTCAGCACCGGCGGCCGCTGCCCCGTCCGGCTCGGTCCGCGCTGATCGTGATAATGCCCGCAGAAGGAAATCGAGGTGCTGTCGTTGTGCAGCCGTTCGAGCTGCACGGCGAAGCGCTTCGCCATGACCAATACCACCTCCGTGAGCAGCGCCGCCCGATCGGCCTCGAAGAGCCGGTCAAGCGCCCGGCCCAGCCGATCATCGCTCAAGCTCTCGAAGTCGTCCGCCGCGACACCAAAGAGGCCGCTGGCAAACCCGTGGACGGTCTCCTGGGCCCGGTAGATCGGCTCGCGCTCGACGACGATCGAGCGCACCAGCACCCCGAGCGCCTTGGCGTGCGACAGGCGGCAGCGCCGGTCGGTGGTCGGCACGTGCTTCTCGAGGAGGGCCGCGAGGTCCAAGCGTTCGATGAAGTGATTAACGAGGGGAAGGGGACCCAGTCTCTCGGTGCGGAGAGTGAATGCGGAGGAGCGCGGCAGACGTGCTTGCATTACTGGCCTCTGGCGATAATACTATCGCCAGTCCGCAATGTAGTCAACACCGATGCCGCCATCCGACGACGAAAAAGCTGCCAAATTACGTGAGAAGATCGCCTCGATCCAGAAGTCGATCGCCGCTATGGAGCATCTCTCGTCAGGCACCCTGCTCAAACGAACGAAGGTCTGCGGCAATCCGAACTGCCGCTGCGCCAAGGACCCAGCGGCCCGTCACGGTCCGTACTACGAATGGAGCTATCTGAAGGGCGGAAAGCTGCGCCACCGCACCCTCACGCCGGCGCAGGCCGAGATCATGCGATTGGCGATCGCCAATCACCGAAAGACCAAGAAACTACTACGCGACTGGGAGACTCAGACCCTGGCTTTAATCGAACTCGCGCCGCCCAGGTAGCCCAAAATCCGACGGCTGACGCCGGAAATTACGCGGAAATGCACCCGGACATGTGCGGAAAGTAAGTCACGATACTGCCGGGACAAGGATCTGAGCCTGGGCCAGTGGGCATGGGTCAAGCGGGTCTTAGTCCGCAAAGGGGTGGTCAGTGAGCGTCGCCGGGTGGAAGGATCGAAGACGAAAGCGGTGGGTTTCGCGCCGGTCCGCGTGATCCCGACCGCGGCGACAACCCCGATGACAGCGGCGACGATGGGGTGTCGGATCCGCCACCCCTCGGGATGGACGATCGAGTGTGCGGGTTATCCTGAGGTCTCGTGGCTGTCGGCCTTGATGTCGGGAGAGGTGCCATGATGCGCCCCGTGGGGGAGGTGCAGGTGTATCTGCACCGGGAACCGATTGACATGAGGAAGGGGCGGAACGGTCTGGCGGCGCTGGTGCGCGAAGGGATGCGCCAAGATCCATTCGCGCCCGCGGCGCTGTACGTGTTCATCGGACGGCGCTATGA
>DAICZL010000258.1 GCA_027311165.1 bacterium | reverse complement strand
CTGCGCCGATGTCCGACACGAGCGCTCCCACCGAGGCGACCCTCCCCCTGACCGGCGCGGCCCTGATCAAGGATCAGGTCACCCGCCTGCCCGACGCGCCCGGCGTCTACCGGATGTTCGGCGAGGGCGGCGAGGCGCTCTATGTCGGCAAGGCGCGGTCGCTGAAGAAGCGGGTGGTCGCCTATACCCAGCTGGCGCGGCTGCCCGAGCGGCTGCGGCGGATGGTCTCGGACACGGCGGCGATGGAGATCGTCACCACCCATACCGAGGCCGAGGCGCTGCTGCTGGAAGCCAACCTGATCAAGCGACTGAAGCCTCGCTTCAACATCGTGCTGCGCGACGACAAATCCTATCCCTGGCTGATGCTGGCCGAGGACCATCCGTTCCCGCAGATCGCCAAGCATCGCGGCGCGCAGGTTCGCCGCGGCAGCTACTGGGGGCCGTTCGCCTCGGCCTGGGCGGTGAACCAGACGGTCACCGCGATGCAGCGGCTGTTCCTGATCCGCTCCTGCGCCGACACGGTGTTCGCCAGCCGCACCCGCCCCTGCCTGCTGCACCAGATCCGCCGCTGCTCCGCCCCCTGCGTCGGCCGGATCGACGAGGCGGGCTATGGCCGGCTGGTCGCCCAGGCCAGGGCCTTCCTGGCCGGACGCGCCAACGCGGTGCAGCAGGAACTGGCGGCGGAGATGGAACAGGCCGCGGCGACGCTGGAGTTCGAGCGGGCGGCCGCGATCCGCGACCGCATCCGCGCGCTGACCCATGTGCAGGGCGGCGGCGTGATCAACCCGGCCAGCGTCACCGATGCCGACGTGATCGCGGCCTGGCAGATCGCCGGGCAGACCTGCGTGCAGGTGTTCTTCATCCGCGGCGGCCGCAACAACGGCAACCGCGCCTTCTACCCGAGCCACACCCGGACCGACGAGGCGCCGGAAGTGCTGAGCGCCTTCATCGCCCAGTTCTACGACGACAAGCCGCCGCCGCGGCTGCTGCTGCTGAACCATCCCCTGCCCGAGCATGAGCTGGTGGCCGAGGCGCTGTCGCTTAAGGCCGGCGCGCGGGTGGAGATCGCGGTGCCGCAGCGTGGCGAGAAGCGCGCCGTGGTGCAGCACGCCGAGGTGAACGCGCGCGAGGCGCTGGAACGCAAGCTCGCCGAGAGTGCCGGCCAGGCCAAGCTGCTGGAGGGCACCGCCGCGCTGTTCGGCCTGCCCGCCCCGCCCGGGCGGATCGAGGTGTTCGACAACAGCCATATCATGGGCACCAGCGCCTATGGCGTGATGATCGTTGCCGGTGCCGAAGGATTCGTGAAATCGGCCTATCGCAAGTTCGCCATCAAGGGCCCGATCGCCCCGGGCGACGATTTCGCCATGCTGCGCGAGGTGTTCGAGCGCCGCTTCGGCCGTGCGCTGAAGGAGCAGGAGGCGGGGCAGGACACCGCCTGGCCCGATCTGGTGCTGATCGACGGCGGTGCCGGTCAGCTTTCCGCCGCGCGCGCGGTACTGGCCGATCTCGGGCTCGGCCATCTGGTGCTGGTGGCGATCGCCAAGGGACCGGATCGCGATGCCGGGCGGGAATGGTTCCACATGGATGGGCGGGCGCCGATGCAGCTGCCGCCGCGCGATCCGGTGCTGTATTTCCTCCAGCGTCTGCGTGACGAGGCCCATCGCTTCGCCATCACCAGCCATCGCGCCGGGCGGTCGAAGGCGCTGATCCGCAGCGAGCTCGACGAGGTGGCCGGGATCGGGCCCACACGCAAGCGGGCGCTGCTCAACCATTTCGGCTCGGCGCGTGGGGTGAAGCAGGCGGGGCTGGCGGATCTGGAGGCGGCGCCGGGGATCAGCCGGGATACGGCGCGGCGGGTCTACGCCCATTTCCACCCCGGTGTCCGGCTGGAGGGGAACGGCTAAGCCGACGGGAAGACAAGGCAAGGCCAAAGGGCGTCGCCCTTTGGAAACCCACC
>DAICZL010000242.1 GCA_027311165.1 bacterium | reverse complement strand
GTGTCAGAACCTCGCGACCGCCGTTGCCAGAATGCGATTGGCGACGCCCAGTCCCGCCCCCGCCGGGCCGGTGGCCGCCGCGCCGCCGAACACGTCGCGGCGCGTGTAGAGATATTCGGCGCCGACATCGAGCCAGCCACTGCCGAATACGCCATTGGTGATCGTCGCGAAGGGGCTCCAGATCAGGTTGACGAAGACCTGCTGGAAGTTCCGGTTGAGAGAGGTTGCCGGGAACGATCCGGGAGTGAACTGCAGCGCGTAGGACGGATAATCCTGGTGGGCATAGGCGAAGGAGAAATTGCTGCGCAGCTGCGTGGTCCAGAAGCGGCGATAGGCTGCCACCAGGCCATAGGCGGGCAGCGCCGACAGCGTGACATCGTTGCCGACGCCGGGCAGCCCGATATTGGTCAGCGCATCCTGGCCGGTGGTGTTGCCGGCGAAATAGCGACCCATGCCCTGGCCGTAATAGACCATGCCGATCAGCTGGTCCGGGCCCAGCGCCTCGGAAAGCCAGCGCATCGGGAAGCTCACCCGTCCGGCCAGGCCCCAGCCCGTCGCGTTGAGCGAGACGTCGGGCGGCGCCGCGCCGGTGCCGGCGGTGCGGATGCTGAGCCTGCGCAGCATCCCGCGCATGTCGGCCAGCAGACCGTCATTGGTGTAGGTGATCCGGCCGAGCAGGTCGGGCACGGTCGAGAAGGACGGGCTGGCGCCGCCATCGGGCGTGGGGCCCACATTGAACACGCCACTGGCCGCGGTGTACTGGGTCTCCGGCGCTTCCAGCGAGACCATGCCGACCAGCTTCGGGGCCAGACGCACGGTCGCGCGGAGCTGGGCCTGGCGGACGAAAGACTGGTTCAGATTGGTCGCGTCGATGATGGTTTCGAACATCCCCTCGTTCCACAGGCTGTTGGCCTGCCCGATCAGAACCCGGAAGGAATCATCGCCGAGCTCCGCCCAGGCCAGCCGCAGCCGGAACACGGCGTTGTTGGAGGTGATTACGCCGCCACCGAAATCACCCTCGATGCGGGTCTCGAGCGTGCCGAGCGAGGTCAGCGAGCGGGTATCGATACCGAACCGGCTGAAGCGTCCGGTCATGCCGAAATCGCCGCTCTGGGCGGCGGCGGCGCTGGCGTTCAGGGGAATGGTCTGCGGCGGCGCGGCATCGTTCTGGTTGCGCCCGTTGAGATCGGTGTAGGCCGACAGCTTGGTGAAGCCGTAGATGCGGAATTCAGTGTCGGTGTTGGGAATGCGGATCGCGAGGCCGGGAAAATCCGAACGCAGCGCATCGAGGTTCTCGAGTTGCTGGCCCATCGGCTCGTCCGGCATCAGCCCGGGAATGTTCGGATCGAACAGCGCCTCGGCCGCCTGCGTGCCGGCGGCCGCCCCGATCGTTGCGAGGCCGGCCGTGTCGAGCGGGGAGCCAGGCGAGGCGGCGGGCGCGCCGCTGGTCAGCGGCTTCGCAGCCGCCGTCCGCCCGCCAGGCGCGGGCGCGGCCGGAGGCAGGGCTGGAGCGGCGGCGGCCTGCGCCGGCGCGGCTTGCACCGGGGCCTGCGCCAGTGTCCCGGGTGCTGCCAGTGGGGGCGCGGCCGGTGGGGGCGCGGCCGGTG
>DAICZL010000235.1 GCA_027311165.1 bacterium | reverse complement strand
GACGAAACGCTGGCCCGCGGCTCAGGCCTGGCTGGGCACCGGGCGGGCCTCCCGCGCCGGACCGGAGGGCCGCGTCCCCCGCTGGAACATCGGCAGCCGCGCGCCCAGGCACAGGATGGTCAGCACGCCATAGAAGATCGGCCAGCGCGCATCGGCCTTCACCAGCAGGTCGTAATGCACGACCCCCAGCGGCGCGATCACGTAGCAGAGCCGGTGCAGCCTCAGCCAGCGCTTGCAGCCCAGCCGCTTCATCATGGCGTTGGTGGAGGTGATCGCCAGCGGCAGCAGCAGCAGGAAGGCCGCGAAGCCGATCGTGATATAGGGCCGCTTGACGATGTCCTTCCAGATGGCGTCCCAGTCCAGCCCCTGGTCGATCACCACATAGGTCAGCAGGTGCAGGCAGACATAGAAGAACCCGTACAGCCCGATCATCCGCCGCAGCGGCATCACCCAGCACCAGCCCGACAGGCGCTTGAGCGGGGTGAGCGCGAGCCCGATCACCAGCAACCGCAGCCCCCATTCGCCCAGATAGCGCAGGCTGCGCGCCACCGGATCGGCGGTCATCTGGTCGGTGCCGACCCAGTAGACCACGGCCAGCAGCGGGGTCAGGCACAGCACCCAGACGCTCCACCAGACCAGCGCCGCGCGGCCCTTGCGGGTGGCCAGCAGGGCGCGCATCAGTAGTTCACCTTCAGGTCCATGCCGGCATACAGGCTGGCCACCTGCTCGCCATAGCCGTTGAACTTCAGTGTCTCGCGGCGGAACACCTCGCCCACCCGGCGCTCCTTGCGCTGCGACCAGCGGGGATGGTCCACATCGGGGTTGACGTTGGAATAGAACCCGTATTCGCCGGGCGCATACATGTTCCAGCTGGTCTGCGGCATCTGCTCCTGCAGCCGGATGCGCACGATCGATTTCGCGCCCTTGAAGCCGTATTTCCACGGCACCACCAGCCGGATCGGCGTGCCGTTCTGGTTGGGCAGCACATCGCCGTACAACCCGACCGCGAGCAGGGTCAGATCGTTCATCGCCTCGTCCAGCCGCAGCCCTTCACGATAGGGCCAGTCCAGCACATGGCTGTTCTGCCCGGTCATCTCGGAGGGCCGCAGCAGCGTCTCGAAGGCGACATATTTGGCATTGCCGGTCGGTTCCACCCGGCCCAGCAGGCTGGCGAGCGGCAGGCCGATCCAGGGGATCACCATCGACCAACCCTCGACGCAGCGATGGCGGTAGATGCGTTCCTGCAGGCTGCCTGGCTTGATCAGGTCCTCGATCGCGAACTGCCCCGGCTTGTGGCATTCGCCCTCGACCGTGACCGTCCAGGGCAGGACCTTCAGCGCCCCGGCATTCTCCGCGGGATCGGATTTGTCGGTCCCGAATTCATAGAAATTATTGTAGCTCGTGATCTTGTCGCGCGATGTCAGCGTCTCGCCGGCGGGCAGTTTGCCGGGGGTGAAGCTCAGCGCCCCGAGGCCGGGTGCCGAGCCGCTGGGCGTCGCGGCGGCGGGCAGGCTGGCGGCCAGCAGCCCGGTCGCGGCGGCGGCGATCACCTGCCTGCGGCCGAGCCAAAGGCGGGCGTCGGTCACCTCATTTTCGGGGACGGGCTTCGTGGGTCGGATCAGCATGGCCGGATGCCTTCTGCAGCCTCGGGATACGCTCACCCGCGAAACCCTGGCGGCAGCCCCGCCGTCTGGCGCTCTTTCGGAAAAGAGGGTCCAGGCCGGTCAAGCCCACCGACAAGCAGGTCAGCATATCCCTTTTCGCGGGTCGGCGCGATCGGTTACCCGCGACAGATCACGATTAAATTGCGCCAATCTTGCAGCGCGCCGATCATGCGGATGCCCGGGCCGGGTCCGCTGGTTCGGGTGTGGGGGCGAAGCCCTGGCCCGGCGTTCCCTGGCCTGGCGCCTATTCCAGCCGCAGCTTCGCCCGCCCGCGATCATTACCGGCATCGACCAGCCGCCGCAGCGTCGCGGTGAAGGCGGCCCGCTCGGCCGGGGCCAGGGCGGCGATGGTGCGGTCATGGGCGCGCTCGGCGGCCGCGGTCATCTCGGCCAGGGCAGCCAAGCCGGGCCCGGTCGGCAGCACGCATTTCAGCCGGCGGTCCCCAGCGCTGCTGGTCCGCCGCAGCAGGCCGCGCCGCTCCAGCCGCGCCACGACATTGGCGAGGGTGGTGCGGTCCACCCCCACCTCGGCGGCCAGCCGCGCCTGCTCCAGCCCCGGCCGGGCGGCGATCACCGTCAGGATGCTGAACTGCACTGGGGTGATCCCCGATCCGGCGCATTCCTCGGCGAACAGGGCCAGGTGGATCTGGTGCAGCCGGCGGATCAGGAACCCGGGTCT
>DAICZL010000229.1 GCA_027311165.1 bacterium | reverse complement strand
CTCTTTCCAGGCTGCGTTGGCTGCCGCCTGCGAAGGATAATCCGACGCCACCCAGGGGCGCGCCAGCGGAACCGCAACCCGGAACTTCGGGCAGGGTTGATGCCGGATCAGCACATAGTCTTCGTCGCCGCTTTCGATCGGTTCGGCGCCCGTGGTTACGGCAGAGACGTAGTGCTTTTCGATGCGAAGGAAGTCCGCGACAGTCGCTTCGGGATTGGCTGCGAAGAACTTATCCCAATGGCTCCGCTTGGCTTTGGTCCGCGTGGTCATGTGGCTGTGCGTGGAGGAAATCACAGCTTCCACACCCAGCGCCGTCACGTTTGCCTGGATGTCCACCACCGGCATGCCGCTGTCCGAGTCCAGAAATGCAACGTCGCTCTGCGCCGCCTCTTCCTTCTTGCGGCTCGTTCCGGAGAACACGGCAGGGACGATGCAGGAGCCTTCCTTGCCGCCCGGCTTATGGCTGGTCAGCATTGCCGCTAGGTCGCCCCAGGCGAACACCCCACGCTGGCCCCACGTCGTTTGGGTGGCAGCACTGCCCATCGTGACGGTGAAAGTGCGGCTGTCCTCGCCGTCAGACTCACCGGATACGCCCGTATCATCGCCGAACATTGCGGACAGCGCCGCCTTCATGGACTCTGCGTTGCTGGCAGCGATCTCCGCCGGGGGGATGGCGTTCATACGCCCGCCTCCGCCACAGGATGCGGCCCGGTTCCAGGTTTCGGAATAATGGACAGGACGGTCGGGAGCGATGAACGCAGTCGGCGCGGCGTCCAGATCGCGCGGCGGTCCATGATCGCCGTCAGACCGATGCGACCAGCGGCGGCGGCGCGGAGCAGTTCGGCGAATCCAGCAGCAACCGCATGACCGGCGCACCGCCTGATTGCATCGTCCAGGCGCGGCCCGGGCGTGAAATCGGTAATCTGTGCGTGACGCGTCGTCGCGCCTGTGTTATATCTTTGGTCGTTCATTAGTTTTCGCCTTGGCTGGCCACGCTCCTTGCCCCGGAGCGTGGCTTTCTTTTCGGGGATCAGGCGGCGTTGCGTTTCGCCAGTTCGAGGCCGAACGCGGCGACAACCGCCGGAAGATCGGAGCGGCGAACGTGCCAGCGACCGATTGCGTCTTGTTCCGCGCCGGGCAGTTTGCCATCGAGAACACGGAGATAGAGTCTCCGATACGTTGGTGCAGCGCCGCCGGTCAGCTTCGCAATTTCACCAGCCAGAAGGGTCAAAGGGATCGGCTTCGGATTCATCGGAACATCCTTTCGTTGCCAGACGGGTCTGTCCGTCTCTATGTGCGAATACTGACAGGCCCGCTCATTAGGACGCAAGTTTCTCTTGGTTAGATAAGTTAATTCTATCCCGCATTAGTAATACGTCAGGAAGTCCTCTTTATTCTTCTACCATATGAAGATCAAAAAATACGACTGGAAGTGTCGCGTCGATCTTACTAACGTATAGCGTCAACGTTCCGCCATGATACCATGCGGCCGCAACGAACGGAACTATGAGAGCGTTCGTATATATTATCATGTTCTTATGACTCTACTCTATGCCGCAAGCATAAATCCTGCCCCGCGCTGCCACCATGATCGGGTCGCCACCGCTCAGCCCCTTGTCAGCAACCTAGCTTCCACCGCCGCACGTCGCCGGGCCAGTGCGGCTTGTGCCGCCGCAACTTCCTGTGGCGATGCTGGCGTAAGAGGGAAAGACTCTTGAGGGGTTTCACCGACTTTCTGTCTGTTGCAGGCGGGCGGCGGATTTGCTGGCGGTTCACCCACCCGCAACAGGTATCCATTACTGGTTTGACAGGCCCTCCATCCGTCCCTGACGATTCGCCTTACCCACCAAACCAGACCGCAATCCCGAAACGCCTGGACGGCTCGCTGCACCGATCGCGGATCACATCCGACATCATCGGCCAGGGTCGCGTGCGACGGGTCCAGGCGCCCATCGGTGCCAAGCCGGCGAAGCATTGCCAGCCCGATATCCTCGAATAGCGGCGTGATCCTCTTGGCGCGGCGAAACAGGTGAAGGCGGGCACGCCAGACCGCGCGGCGTTCGCGGCACATCGGCACGCGGGGGCCTTCGCCATAGATAGAGCCACGATGGTATCGCTTAGGGTGTTCGTT
>DAICZL010000224.1 GCA_027311165.1 bacterium | reverse complement strand
CGGCTGCGGGCAGTTTCCAGTTCTTCGCCGGAACTCATGCAGCCTCCGTGAACGGCAGGATGGGATGAAAGCAGGCCAGGGATTCGTTCCCGTTGCCGAGGACAGGCGGGACTTCATGGCGGCACTGGTCGCCGGCATAGGGACAGCGGGGGGGGAAACTGCAGCCCGGCGGCAGGCTGGCCAGGTCAGGCGGCGAGCCGGGGATGGCCACCAGGGCCTTGCCGCGATTTTCCATTCCCACGCTAGAGGCCAGCAGACCGGCGGTGTAAGGGTGCTGCGGCCGGCGCCCGATACCGGCTACCGGCCCCTGTTCGACGATGCGGCCGGCGTACATGACGGCGATGCGGTCCGCCACTTCCACGGCGGCGCCGATGTCGTGGGTGACGAAGATCACCGACATGCCGGTCTCCTTTTGCAACTCGCGCAGCAACAGCAGGATCTGTATCTGCACCGATGCGTCCAGCGCGGTGGTTGGCTCGTCCGCCAGCAGCAGTTTCGGCTTGCAGGCCAGGGCCAGGGCGATCATGGCCCGCTGCCGCATGCCGCCGGAAAGTTCGCCGGGGTAGGCGTCGAAGCGCTGTTTCGCCTGCGGGATCTGCACCCTGTCGAGCATCTGCAATGCCTGCAGACGGGCGGCGTTTTCGTCTACGGCTTCGTGGACGCGTATGGCCTCGGTGATCTGCCTTCCAATGGTGTAGACCGGGTCGAAGGCCAGTCCCGGTTCCTGGAACACCATCGAGACCGTCCCGCCCCGGTACAGCTCCAGCTCGCGCCCCTTGAGCGCCAGCACATCCTTGCCGTCGATCCGGATGTGCCCGCTGATGCGTGTGTTGCGCTCCGGGTACAGGCGCAACAGGGTGCGCAAGGTGACGCTCTTGCCGGACCCGGACTCGCCCAGCAGCCCGAGCACTTCGCCTTCCCCGAGTTCGAAGCTGACCCGGTTGAGCGCGCTCGCGTTGCGATGGCCGTGGAACTGCACGCTGAGATCCTGCACGGAAACCAGTGGGGCGTTCATGCCGGGTTCTCCTGTGTTGCTTCCGGATGACCGGACAGTCTGTCGTTCATGTGACAGGCCACACTGTGGGCGACATTTTCGCCCACTGCCGCGAGGACCGGCGCCTGCGCCGCGCAGACCGCATGCGCATGGGGACAGCGGTCGCGGAAGCGGCATCCGTCCGGCGGATCGATCGGGTTGGGCGGGTCGCCGTTGAGAGGCGACACCTGGGTGCGGTGATCGGGATCCATGGAAGGCACGGCTGACAGCAATGCGCGGGTATAGGGATTGGCAGCGTGGCCATAGATTTCCTCGACCGGTCCGGTCTACACCACTTCGCCCAGGTACATCACCATCACATGGTCGCTCAGGTAATGCACCACATGCAGGTCGTGGGAGATGAACAGGTAAGTCAGCTGCCGTTCGGCCTTCAGCTCCTGCAGCAGGTTGAGTACCTGCGCCTGCACCGATTTGTCCAGCGCGGCCACCGCTTCGTCGAGTATCACCATCCTCGGATCAAAAGCCAGCGCCCGCGCGATGTTGACCCGCTGCCGCTGCCCGCCCGAAAGCTCATGGGGATAGCGGCTGCCGAACTGATCGGGCTCCAGTCCGACACGGAAGAGCAGGTCCCTCGTCAGGCGGCCGGCCTCCGTGGCCGTAACGCCGTGGATACGGGGACCGTAGGCGATGGTCTCGGCGATGCTGAGCCGTGGATTGAGGGAAGCATATGAATCCTGGAATACCATCTGCAGGTTGCGGCGGAATTCCTTGAGTTCGATGCCGCCCAGCTCCGCCACGCCTTCGCCGTCGAAGATCATGCTGCCGTCGTCCGGCGCCATCAGGTGGGCGATGAGTCGGGCCGTCGTCGATTTGCCGCAGCCGGACTCGCCGACGATGCCCAGCGTCTTGCCCTTGGGCACGGAAAAACTCACGCCGTCCACGGCATGCACGAATTTGCGCTTGCGCTCCAGCAGGCCGCCGCGCACGGGGAAATATTTTTTCAGGTCGCGCACGATCAGCAGCGGCTGGGAGGGGCCGCCGCGATCCTGGCTATGGGTTGGA
>DAICZL010000206.1 GCA_027311165.1 bacterium | reverse complement strand
GCGAAGGGCAGGAAGGCGAAGACCGGGCCGCGCGCCAGCATCGCCGCCCAGCCCGGACGATCGAGATACAGAAGCCCCGGCGGCAGCGGGCGATAGGGCACCTCGCCGTCGCGCGGGGGAGCGCGGCGGGCGGCGAAATGGTCGGCGATCATCTCCAGCCGCGAGCTCAGCACCTCCTCGGCCTGATGATCGAGACTGACCGAGGCGCCCGGCAGATAGTCGAGCAGGGTCTCCATCCGGTCGTGGAACAGCGCCAGCCAGTGCTCCATGCCGGGATGGCGCCGCCCCTCGGAAATCGCCAGATAGAGCGGATCGGCGGCGGCGTTCTGGCCGAACAGCTCGCGCCAGGCGGCGCGGAAGCGCGAGATGGCCTCCTTGTCGAGCGGCACTTCGGAGACCGGGCGCAGGGTCAGCTGCGCCAGCGCCGCGGTGCTGCGCTGGCTCGACGTGTCGAAGCGGCGGATCGACTCGATGCTGTCGCCGAACAGGTCGAGCCGCACGGGATCGGGCTCGCCGGCGGGGAACAGGTCGATGATACCGCCGCGCACGGCGTATTCGCCGGGTTCCATCACCGTGCCGGCGCGGCCATAGCCATGGGCTTCCAGGAAGCCCGCCAGCGCTTCCGGCCGGATCGTGCCGCCGGCGGCAAGCGCCAGGCTGGCGCCCCGGAAGGCGTGGCGGGGGGGCACCAGCTGCACCAGGGCGTTCACCGTGGTCAGCACCAGCACCGGCCGGCCGGCCGGCTCCAGCAGCCGGGCCAGGGTGGCGATGCGTTCGGCCACCAGCGCCGGATTGGGCGAGACCCGGTCATAGGGCAGGCAGTCCCAGGCCGGGAAGCGCAGCGTCTCGATCTCGGGGGCGAAGAAGGCCAGCGTCTCGGCCAGCCGCGCCATCCGCGAATCGTCCTGCGCGACGTGCAGCACCGGGCCGGACCACTCGGCGGCGCGGCGGGCGAGCAGCAGCGCGTCCCACCCTTCCGGCGCGCCCCAGACCTGCACCGGTGCCAGCGCCGGGGGCGGCTGCGCCGTGGCCGAGGCCGGCGCGCTCTGGCCGGGCGCGGGTTTCACCGCCACCATCACGAGCCCGCCGCCGCCCGGATGCGGCGCAGCATCGGCCGGTCCTGGTCGGGGGGAATCGGGGCGCGGCCGGTCAGCCAGTCGGCCAGGTCGGCATCCGGCAGATCGATCAAGGCTTCCAGCTCCGCCAGTTCGGGTTCGGAAAATCCGGCGAGCCCGGCTGCGACGAAACCGCCGAACAGCAGGTCGGCCTCGTGGCTGCCGCGATGGGTGGCGCGGAACAGCAGGCGCCGGCGCCTGGCGTCCGGCTCCGGCGCCGCTCGGGGGCAGGCTGGGGTCTGGGCAGATTCTTCACGCGTCATTCGCGGGGTGTCATATACCGCCCGCCCCTGCCCTGTCAGCCCGGGCGCGCACGGGACGGACCCGAATTGCACGACGACGCTCTCGCCCGGCTGACCGCGCCACTGGCCAGCCTGCCCGGCATCGGCCCGACGCTCGCGGGCCTGATCGGCCGCGCCTGCGGGGGCAGCCGCGTGCGCGACCTGCTGTTCCACCTGCCGGACTCCTATACCGACCGCAGCGAGCGGCCGACCATCGGCGCCCTGCTGCCCGGGCGCATCGCCACCCTGGCGGTCGAGGTCCTGCGCCACGAGCCGCCGACCACCCCGCGCCAGCCCTGGAAGGCCATCGTCGGCGATGCCACCGGCACGCTGGCGCTGGTGTTCTTCCGCCCCGTCCGCCAGCCGACCCTGGCGGTCGGGGCCAGACTGCTGGTCTCCGGCCGGGTCGAGGGCTTCGGCGAGGCGCTCAGCATCGTCCATCCCGATCATGTGGTGCCGGCCGCCCGGCCCGATCTCCTGCCGGCCATCGAGCCGGTCTGGCCCCTTACCACCGGCCTGTCGCCGCGGCTGCTGTTCCGCGCCATGCGCGCCGCCCTGGCGCTGCTTCCCGAGCTGGCCGAATGGCACGATCCGGCCCTGCTGCGACGGGAGAAATGGCCAGGCTTCGCCGCCGCCCTGCGTGCCCTGCAGGCGCCCGACGCCCTGCCCGATGCCATCCCGCGCATCCGGCTCGCCTATGACGAGCTGCTCGCCGGCCAGGTGGCGCTCGCGCTCGCCCGCCAGCGCCTGCGCCGGCGCCCCGGCCGGTCGCTGGCCGGCGATGGCTCCCTGCAGGCCCGCGCGCTCGCCGCCTTCGGCCATCCGCCGACCGCCTCGCAGCGCCATGCGATGGCCGAGATAGCCGCCGACCTCGCGGCGCCGCGGCGGATGCTGCGGCTGCTGCAGGGCGATGTCGGATCCGGCAAGTCCCTGGTGGCGCTGCTGGCGATGCTGCACGCGGTGGAGGCCGGGGCGCAGGCCGCGCTGATGGCGCCCACCGAATTGCTGGCCCGCCAGCACGCCCGCACGCTGGCGGCGCTCTCGCCGGTGCCGGTGGCGCTGCTGACCGGCAGCATCAAGGGCGCGGCGCGCAAGCGGGTGCTGGCCGGCCTGGCCGACGGCGGCGCGAAGCTGGTGGTCGGCACCCACGCGCTGTTTCAGACCGCCGTCAGCTTCCGCGATCTGGGCCTCGCGGTGATCGACGAACAGCACCGTTTCGGGGTCGCCCAGCGGCTGCTGCTGGGCGGCAAGGGGGTCGCGACCGACGTGCTGGTGATGACCGCGACTCCGATCCCGCGCAGCCTGCTGCTGACCCGCTGGGGCGAGATGGACGTGAGCCGCCTGACCGAGCGTCCCGCCGGGCGCCAGCCGATCCGCACCACGCTGCACTCCCTCGCCGCCCTGCCGGAGGTGACCGGGGCGATCGCCCGGGCGCTCGATGGCGGCGGCCGCGTGTATTGGATCTGCCCGCTGGTGGCGGAAAGCGAATTGCTCGACATCGCCGCCGCCGAGGCCCGGTTCGCCGAATTGCAGGCGCGCTTCGGCCCGGCCGTGGGCCTCGCGCATGGCCGCCAGGACAC
>DAICZL010000202.1 GCA_027311165.1 bacterium | reverse complement strand
GGGTGCTGGCCGAGCGGCTGGACCAGCTGCCCACCCCGCTGGCCCGCGCCCAGCTCGGCGCGGCGCTGGTGCTGGCCCATGAGCGCGGCCGGGCCGAGGCCGCCTTCGCCGCCGCCCTGGCCAGCCCGGCGCGGCGGGCCTGGGGAAAGGATTACGGCACCGCGCTGCGCGACCAGTTGGCGATCGCGGTGCTGCTGCAGGAGAGCGGCCTGCTGGCCGACCGGCTGGGCAGGCTGCTGGAGAGCCTGCCCGGTGCGGAGCTGTCGGCCGCTGCGCTGAACACCCAGGAGCAGGCCTGGGCGGCGACCGCCGCGGGCGTGCTCGGGCACGGCCTGGCGCCGGCGCGGATCGCGCTGGACGGCAAGCCCCTGGCGCCGGCGCCGCAGGTGACCGCGGTGCTGGCGGGCGGTGTGCCGGCGCGCAACCTGGGGCAGCAGGCGGTGTGGCAGATCGTGTCGGTGACCGGCGTGCCGGCCGAGGCGCCGGCCGCCGCGCGCAGCCAGATGCGGGTGAGCCGGCAGTTCCTGAACCTCGATGGCAGCCCGCTCGATCTCGATCAGCTCAAGCAGAACACGGTGTTCGTGCTGCTGGTCGAGGGCCGCGCCGAGGACGGGCAGGAGCATCGGGCCCTGCTGCTGCACGGGCTGCCGGCGGGCTGGGAGATCGCCGGCAGGTTCTCGGCCGGCGCCGCCCCGGGGCTGCCGTGGCTGGGTGAGCTCAGCGAGACCGAGGCGCAGCCGGCGGCGGATGACCGGTTCGCCGCGGTGATCGCGCTGGGGGCCGACAAGCCGGCGTTTCGCGTGGCGGTGCGGCTGCGCGCGGTCACGCCCGGCACGTTCGAGCTGCCCGGGGCGGAGCTTGCGGATATGTACCGCCCGGGCGTGTTCGCTCGCCAGGGCGCGGGGCGGATTACGGTGCTGCCGGTGGAATGAGTGAGGCGGATCACCAGTGGGGGCAATGCCTGGGCGCGACGTCTGTGGCCCGCCATGGTCCAAGCCCAAGACCGTGAATGGACACGCTTCTTACGAATTACGAATGCCGGTCCAGGGACTGCTGGTCCCTGGTGGGTCCAGGGCGAAGCCCTGGCCTTTTTCTCTGAACGGTCATGAAGTCGACCGCGGCCGGGAGAAGGCGAGGGGGCACGCCCCCATCTCCCATTGGGGACCCCGCTGCGGCCTTGGCCCCAGACCCCATTCGCCGGGGGCTACCCTCCGGCGGATAAGGGTTCGAGCAGGGTTTCCGCCGGCTGGCGCGCGACGGGCGGCGCGTTCGGTCGATGTTCCCTGCGGAGGTCAGCCGGGCGGCAGCGGCCGGCCGATCACCGCGATCGGTGCCGCCCGATAGGACGACAGCCCGCGCCCCGGGGGGGCGATCCCGCCCGGTCCCGGGGCCAGCGGGATGATGTGCGGCGCCTCGTTGCGGTTGCTGGGGATCACCACGGTGATCCGGCCCGGGGGAAACGCGCCCGGAGGCAGGATGCCCCCCCCGGATTGCAGCGAGGCGAACTGTGCCTGGCCTTCCTCGGGCCAGACCGCCATCACCCGGCGCTGATACTCATCGCCAAGTTCCGGCGTGGCGGAGTGGTACATACCGGTGGCTTTCGGCCAGTTATGGGTCTGGGCGAACAGCTCGTTGAGGAAGCTCGCCGCGTAGGTGGCGTTGCTGGCGGGGTCGAAGGCCTGCTCCAGGCTGGCGAAGGCGTCGGGGTGGTGCATCAGGTTGATCTGCATGCAGCCGACATCGATCGAGCGTACGCCGCGCGCCAGCAGTGCCCGGACCGCAGCGATGGCCTCGGGCTTGGAGTCGTAGAAATGGCCTTCGCCCTCGGCGTTGATGGTCCAGGGCCAGGGGGTCCAGCCGCCGGAGAGCGGGTCGCGGCGGCCGCTTTCCACCCGGCCGATCGCGGCCATCAGGTTGGAGGGGATGGCGGCGCTGCGCTCGGCCGCACCGATCGCGAGCCGGCACAGCATGCCGGGCGGCAACATCGGCACCGGCGCATCGGCCCCGGCCGATGCGGCGATGGCGGTTGTGAGCAGGCCGAGCAGGGCCAGGCAGCGCAAGCGGAACTTCATCGTCTTCTCCTGCCGCCATGGGACCGGGTCTGCAACCCCCCGTCCTGGCTCATCGGTCGGTCTTTGGTGCCTGCGGGAGGGCAACCACCCCGGGACGCTACGCCAGGGGAGGGTGCCCGCCCGTCCTGACAGGCAGTGCAAGCCGAGGGCCAGCCCATGGGGCAACTTGGGCGGGCAACTTGGGCGGGCAGCTTGGGCGGGCAGCTTGGGGGCCGGCTTTGGATCAGCGTATGGGCGAGGGCGTTGCGGCATCGGAGTGGCGCGATGCTGCAATGCAAAATATCGCTTGCACGCGAATGGTCGGATCGCTATCTTGTGCATCGCAGCAATGGGGCGTTGCCCCGCTGTCTGCTTTTCTTGGACGTTTCCTCCCTAAACTTGGCGGCGCTGCAAGGCGCCGCCATTTTTTTGTTCATCCTCTGGCTGGCCGGTGCCAGAGCGCCGACCAGGCCAATCCGGCCCGCAGCGGTGCGTGCCGAAGGGGCGCTGCTTCGATCTTTCCAGGGATCAGGGACGCGACCGGCGCAACGCCAGACCGAGCCGATCTTCCCTGGGCCCGATCTTCCCGGGGCCATCCCTCTGGAGCCGGGCGCGCAGCCGAGGCTCTCGGGCACCGCAATCGGTCGAGCAGGGGTCCGCGGGGCGCCAGCGTCCAGGCGTCAGCCGCGATGGACCAGCGGGCACAGCCCCTGGGCTCGCCAGGCCCGCAGCGTCACTCTGCCGGGGTCAGGCCGAGAACACCGCGTCTCCCGCTTCGGCCAGGGTCGCGATCAGCGCCGCGATATCGGCCTGCAGGGCGGAGAAGCGCGGCAGTCGCTCGATGCGTGTCTCGTCCATGTAGAGGCTCCGGGCGATTTCTATCTGCAGCGCGTGCACGCCCTCACGCGGGCGGCCGTAATGGCGGGTGACGAAGCCGCCGGCATAAGGGTCGTTGCGCCGCACCGCATAGCCGCGCTGCGCCAGGTCGCGTTCCACCAGCCGGGTCGCCAGCGGGGCACAGGCGGTGCCGTGGGCGTCGCCCAGCACGATATCGATCGAGGCGCCGAGCCGCGTGGCGCTGCCCCCGGCCGGCATTGAATGGCAGTCGATCAGCAGGCAGGCGCCGAAAGCCTGGCACGTCTCGGCGATCAGCGCGCGCAGCGCGTCGTGGTAGGGCTGCCAGAACTCCCGCACCCGCCGCTCGGCCTCGGCAAAATCGAGCTTGCCGCGATAGATCGGCTCGCCCGAGGCAACGATCCGCGGGATTGTCCCGAGCCCGGCGCCGACCCTGGGACTGGTGGTGTTGACCCAGTCCGGCAAGGGTCCGGCGAACATCGCCGGGTCGAGCTCCCACGCTTCCCGGTTGGCATCGCAGAAGGCCCGCGGGAAAGTGGCCGACAGCAGCGGCGCGCCATGGGCCGGGGCGGATGCGAACAACTCGTCGACGAAGCTGTCTTCGCTGCGCCGCAGCGCGGTCGGATCAAGGCGGGCGGCGGTGATGAACTCGGGTGGATAGAGCCTACCCGAATGAGCCGAAGCGAAGATCAGTGGCACGGTCTGCCGCTCCGGGCGGAGCAGTTGCAGCGGCGCAGTGGCCAGGGAGACAGGCAGATCCATGTCGCTCATTGAACCCGCCGGGCGGCGTCCTGTCACGGGGGCGCGCGCGGTCGGGCGGCTCATGACAGACGATTTATGCGCGAACGCGCCCCCATGCCGTGCGCGTTATGCCTGCCGGCGTGGTTCAAACCATTTTTCGTTGGTCGGGTGGTATTTGCCGCAGCACCCATTGGCCGAACAGATGCACCTGATCGTCGCGCCAGGACAGCGGCCCGGGCTGATGCAGCACCGAGCCAAGGGCACGCTGCTGGCGCTCCAGGATCTGCAGATCCTCGATCGCGACGCGTCGCCAGCGGTCGTAATACGCCTCGGCATGACGGGGAAAATCCGGCAGCGCGACGGTGCTGCGCGGGAAGCAGCCGCCGAGTTCCAGCACCGAGCGATCGGCTGCCAGCGGACGCACTGCCAGCCACCACAGGCAGTCCTGCGCCACCGCGAACTGCGTCGTGGGATGGATGCAGGTGAAATAGGTGCCCTGCCGTGCCGCCTTCGTCAGGCCCTCGATCGGCGGCAAGGGCGGCGGCGCGTCGCCCAGCACCGCGATCGAGGTCTCGCTCAGCACCTGGATCGCCTGCCACGCGCCGCGCGTGTCCAGGCTGACGGAGCTCTGCGCGCCCACGGTCGCGGCATGAACCCAGCCGGTATGATAGGTCTCCATGGCATTCTCCAGAATCAGCTTCCAGTTGCACCCGGCATGGAAGCTGGTCCGGAAGGTGCAGACCATCTGATCGAGGCGGTGCGACGCGAACAGTTCGGGCAGGTCGCCGAGATGCAGGCGCAGGCTGGGGGCGTTCGCGTCGAAGGTCATGAACACGAAGCCGGCCCAGCTTTCCAGCCGGATTGGAGCCAGGCCGAGCCGTGCTCTGGCGGCATCGTCGAGCTGCTCCATCCAAGGCGCGCCGCGCAGGCTGCCATCCAGACGATAGCTCCAGGCGTGATAGGGACAGGTGATCACCTGGCTGTTGCCGGAACCCTCCAGCAGCAGTCCCCCGCGATGGCGGCAGACATTGGCGAAGCCGCGCAATGTGCCCGAGAGGTCGCGCAGGACGATCGCGGGACCGCCGACCGTCTCGATGGCGCGATAATCCCCTTGGGCTGGAAATTCCTCTTCCCGCCCGACGAAGAACCAGTGGCGGAGGTGGATATGGCGTAGTTCGGCGGCGAACATCTCGGTCGAGACGTAGCAGGAAGCGGGCAGGCTGCTGGCCGGTCCGGGAGGGGACGATGCTTTCGGGCCGACCGGATCGGTGCGGTTCATCCCCTTCCGTCCCGTGACCGCCAAGCCAGCGGCGACCAGGGCCTTACCGGACGATGGGCCGTGTTCACGACCCGGACCGGCCCCCGGCAGGTGGTGGCTGCCCCGTGATAGGTCGCGCCATCGTAGGGGTGCAGCGACGTGCCTGGCAGAGCTCGGCTTCCACCGTCCAGATTCGTGGCGGAGAGCATGGCGTACCGGACGCTCAGTCCGGCAGGCGCAGCAGCCGGGTGCGGCTGAGTGCGGTGGCCAGCATCAGCTTGAATATCTCCGCGGGCAGGAAGGGGATCACACCCACTGCCAGAGCCCGGGTGGGGCCGATCAGGCTCGCGAGCCAGGCGAAGCCGCAGGCGAACAACGCGGCATCGGCGGCCAGCAGCAGGACGAACGCTGCGGCGGCACTGCGCGGTGGCCAGCGCTCGAACGTGAAGCCGGCGAGGGTCGCCGCGACCAGGAACCCCGCCAGATAACCGCCGGTGGGACCGAGCAGACCGGGGCTGCCGGCGAAGACCGGTAGGCCGATCGCGCCCATGGCGAGATAGGCGAGCGTGCTCGCCGCGGCCAGGCGGGGGCCATAGGCCACGCCCAGCAGCAGCACCACGAAGCTCTGCATGGTCATCGGCACAGGCCAGAACGGCAGTCTGACATGGGCCGACGCCGCCAGCAGCGCCGCGCCCACCAGCCCTGACCCCACTGCCAGCGCCCGATTATGCTGCTGGCTGGTGGGCTGCTGGCTGGCCGGGCGGGAGGTTCGTCCGATCATCCGGAAAATCTGTTCCATGCCGTTTCCTTTGCCGCTGGCAGCCGACCCCGATCCGGCGCGCATCAGGGATCCAGATGGTCTCTGCCGAAGAGTGTTGCACTACCCGGCGCAGGCTGCCAGTCGGCACCGGCGGCGGGCGGCACGCGGAGGCGGGGGCGCGGTCGCAATCGGGCTCAACGGCATTCGCGGCGCGGCATCTGCTGCGGTGGAGGATCGGCTGCTCATCGCCCTTCGGAGCTGATCGGCCAAGGGCTGGGCGGCGGCGGCGGCCGTATTCTCGATCTCGGCTGGTTGCGTCTTCGGCCGCAGGCGGAAATCTGCGGGCACGATCAGAGCAGGTGCGGCGCTTGTCCTGCTCGCCGCGGTCGTTGACTCGGGCGATCTGCTCGGCTAGCTTTTTTCATCGTTTGATCGAAATATCTGCGGTCTTTAGTGCGGCAAGGACGCCGCGACCAAGGCTGCCGATGTGGCCGCATCAGGACAAAGTTGTCCCCGTATCGCCCGTCACCTGACGGTCGTGCGGGGTTTTTTTGTGGTGCGGCGCGACTGATCCGGGATGGCGTGGCGGCGTAGGCCGTTCGGCCCCGGAACGCCGGCCGATAAGTCCGAGGCGCCCGGCGGACGGGCGGTTCATGCAGGACCCCGAAGCGCCCTGCGAGCGGGCGCTTCACACAGCATAGGGAGTACCGGGATGCTACATGGCGACATTTCCAGCAGTAAGGACACGGTCGGCGTGGCCGTGGTGAACTACAAGATGCCACGGCTGCACACCAAGGCGTAGGTGCTGGCCAACGCGCAGAAAATCGCCGACATGGTCACCGGGATGAAGATGGGGCTCCCGGGGATGGACTTGGTGGTTTTTCCGGAATATTCCACTCACGGCATCATGTACGACAGCAAGGAGATGTACGAGACGGCTTCGACCGTTCCTGGCGAGGAGACCGAGATCTTCGCCGAGGCCTGCCGCAAGGCCAAGGTCTGGGGTGTGTTCTCGCTGACCGGTGAACGCCACGAGGAGCATCCGAAGAAGGCGCCGTACAACACGTTGATCCTGATGAACGACAAGGGGGAAGTCGTTCAGAAATATCGCAAGATCATGCCTTGGGTGCCGATCGAGGGCTGGTATCCTGGCAATTGCACCTACGTCTCCGAAGGACCCAAGGGTCTGAAGATCAGCCTGATCATCTGTGATGACGGCAACTACCCCGAGATCTGGCGGGATTGCGCCATGAAGGGCGCCGAGTTGATCGTGCGCTGCCAGGGCTACATGTATCCGGCCAAGGACCAGCAGGTGATGATGGCCAAGGCGATGGCCTGGGCCAACAATGTCTATGTCGCGGTCGCCAATGCTTCGGGCTTCGACGGGGTGTATTCGTATTTCGGCCATTCCGCGATCGTGGGGTTCGATGGGCGCACGCTCGGCGAATGCGGCGAGGAGGATTACGGCATCCAGTATGCGCAACTCTCGGTCAGCCTGATCCGCGATGCGCGGCGGACGATGCAGTCCGAGAACCATCTGTTCAAGCTGCTGCATCGCGGCTACACCGGAACGATCAACTCCGGCGACGAAGTGGGCGGCCTGGCTGCGTGCCCCTATGATTTCTACAAGAAGTGGATCACCGATCCCGAGGGCACCCGCGAGATGGTCGAGGCGCTGACGCGGCCGACCGTGGGTACCGAGGAATGCCCGATAGAGGGGATCCCGAACAAGAAGACGGCACACCGGTAGAAGGCACGGTCAGGCGCCTCGCCCCGGCTCCTGTCCAAGGCGCTGCCTTCGGATACCATCCCCTGGAGAACACCCTCCAGGGGATGGGGCTTCCGTGGGCGTGCCCAGGCGGATCCGGTTCGGAGCCCTGGTCTTGATGTGATGGCCTATGAACCTGTCTCCTTTTCGTATCGCCGCGGAGCCGTACTACCGTCCCGTCGGTAATGAGGTGTCGATCTTCGAGGCCGCCTATCGTGACCGGCTGCCGGTCATGCTGAAAGGCCCCACCGGCTGCGGCAAGACGCGCTTCGTCGAGCACATGGCCTGGAAGCTCGGCCGCCCGCTGATCACGGTGGCTGCGCATGAGGACATGACCGCAGCGGATCTGGCCGGCCGATATCTGCTTTCGCAGGACGGCACGGTCTGGCATGACGGCCCGCTCACACTCGCAGTACGCGGGGGGGCGATCTGCTATCTCGACGAGATCGTCGAAGCGCGGCAGGACACCACGGTGGTGATCCATCCGCTGACCGACGGGCGGCGCATGCTGCCGCTGGAAAAGCGCAACGAATTGCTTGCGGCCCATCCGGACTTCCAGTTGGTGATCTCCTACAATCCCGGCTATCAAAGTGCGGTCAAGGATCTGAAGGAATCCACCAAGCAGCGCTTCATCGCGATCGATTTCACCTATCCGGAACCGGAGATCGAGGCCGAAATCGTGATGCGGGAGGCCGGCACCGAGGCAGGGCTGGCAGAGACGCTTGTCGATATTGCGGGCCGGTCCCGCAATCTGCGCGGAGCGGGTCTGAACGAGGGCGCCTCCACGCGCATGCTGATCCACGCGGCACGGCTGGTCGGTGCCGGTGTCGGGCTGGAGCAGGCGGCGCGTGCCAGCATCGTGCTGCCGATCACCGACGATGCCGAAATGCGCGAGGCCCTGACGGCCGCCATCGCTGCCTGTGTCTGAATAGACTGTGTCGGAACGGCGGATGTCGGAATGGCGGATGCCGGAGCGCAGGATGCCGGAGTGGCCGATGCGTGACCGGCGGATCGTCCGATGAGTCCGGCCCGACGGCCCCGGCTGGAAGTGCTGGTGACCGACCGGGAGCAGGCGGTGGCCAGGCTGCATCAACTGGCAGGCGCCCGGCCGGCGTTGCGCAGCGCCTTCCAGCCGGCATGGCAGCACATCGCCTCGGGGGCCGATCCCGCCGATCTGGAAGCCTGGGCCAGCGGTATTCTGGACCTTGCCAATGTCAATGCCGGGCCTGGCTGCCTGGTCGCTGCCTGGCAGATCAGCGTGACGCTGCAGCCGCGTCTGGGGTTGGTAGCGCTGGGGGATGTGGTCCGTGCGGCGGCGGAACTGTGCCGCCGCGCAGGGTCGCGCGCCGCTCAGGCCGGGCTGAATGCCTGCCCGACCGTCGCCGCGCGTCTGCACGGGGCCGGCGAAATGCTGCAGTGGTGGCGCAGTCTGCATCACCTGGCGCAGACGGCGCCGGAAAGCGTCGCCCTGGTGGCCAGCAACGTCGCGGCGATCTTGGAACCTGCCGGGCTGGGCGGGTGGCAATCCTTTCTCTCCGCCGGGCTGAAGCTCGGCGGAACCGACCGCGCCCGTCGTTTGGCATTCTTTGGGCTGGAGGACGAGGCGGCGCGGCGGATGCTCGCCCGATTGGGCGAGACGGTCGATTTCCAGCATGTCGAGCGCGGTCTGAAACTGTTCCTGACCGCGCTGTGGGCCAACCCGCCAGCGCTGCGGATTGCGCCGCATGGGATGCCGGGAAGTGGTGGCGTCGGCCCGGGTGGCTGGCCGCGAAGGACCAGCCTTGCCGGACGGATCGTTCTGATGCCCGAGGTCTATCGAGGCGTCTCGCCGGAGACCGCACGGCTGCTGTTTCGCGCGGCAGCGGCCCATGCCAGCGCGCATGTGGCGCTGGGTGCCGGGCGCTTCCCGGTCGGCCAGCTGAAGCCGCTGCAGCTGGCTCTGGTGGGCCTGATCGAGGATGCCCGTATCGAGGCGCTGGCGATGGCGCGCTTTCCTGGACTGCGCCGGCTGTGGGCGCCGTTCCACACCGCCGCCGCCACCGGTGCCGCGACCGCGCCCGGGCTGCTCGCGCGTCTGGCCCGCGCGCTGTTCGATCCGACTTATGTCGATACCGATGCGTTCGTGGTGAAGGGCCGGGCCTTGTTCGCCGAGCATGCGGGCCGGCTGGACGACCCTGCGATGAGCCGGCGTGTCGGCAATCTTCTGGGTAACGATCTCGGCCAGCAGCGGCTGCAGTTCAATGCCCGCACCTATGTCGTGGAACCAGCCTATCGCGATGACGGTCTGGGCCTGTGGGATTTCACCGACCCCCCAGCTGAGCGTGCCGATCAGATCGAGGTGGTGGTGGACGCGATGCGCCCGCAGCCCCAGGCTGGCGAGGCACCGCCGCGTGGCGAGCCGGAACGCGATCCGCTTGCCGGTGGACGGGCGCGGGAGGCTGCATCCGACGGGCGGGGTGTGGTGGTCGCCACCTATCCGGAATGGGACCGCGCCGGCAATGTGGAGCGTCCGGCCTGGACCACGCTGCGCGACGTGCCGCCCCCTCTGGGCGATGCCGCGCGGATCGATGCATTGCTCGCTGCGCGTCCCGATCTGCGCCAGCGGATCGCCCGGCTGGTGCGCGGTGCCAGGCTCGGCCTGCCGGCCAGGCTGCGCCGGCAGATCGATGGTCCCGATCTCGATCTGGATGCACTGCTGGAGGCCGCGATCGCCATGCGGCGCGGCGAACCACCGGACGAACGCATCCATCGTGACACGGTGCGGCTGGCGCGCGATCTGTCGGTGTCGATCCTGCTCGACTGTTCCCAATCGACCGGCGAGCGGGTCGCCGGATACGGCGCGGGACCGCCGGTCACAGTGTTGGATGTGCAGCGCCAGGCGGTGGCGCTGCTGGCCGAGGCGACCGCGCCGACCGGAGACCCGCTGGCGCTGCGCGCCTTCGCGTCCTGCGGGCGTGACGATGTGCGGCTGTTCCGGCTGAAGGAGTTCTCCGAGCCCTGGGGCGCGCCGGCGAAGGCGCGGCGGGCGGGTTTGCAGCCCGGGCTTTCGACCAGGCTGGGGGCGGCGCTGCGTCATGCCGGAGCGGAGCTTGCCGCGGCGCGCACCCATCGCCGGCTGATCCTGGTGCTGACCGATGGCGAGGCGTCCGACATCGATGTGGCCGATCCGCTCGATCTGGTGGAGGACACGCGCCGCGTGAGCCGGCAATTGAAGGCGCGTGGCATCGATGTGTTCGGGGTGACGCTCGATCCCTGCGGCACCGGTGCGGGGGCGGCGATGTTCGGGGCCGGCAACTGCATGAAGGTGACGCGCCTCGATGATCTGCCGGCGCGGCTGGCGGAGCTCTATTTCAGGCTCGCCCGGCGCTGAGCTGTGGCAGGCCCGGTGCCCCGGGCGCGGACGTTGTGCTCGCCCCTGCTCAACGGTCGGGCAAACCAGGCCGCCGCGCCTGGGTCCGGCTCGATGGGTCCGAAATGATTGTCGCAGAGGGCGCTGCCGCTGCCGGCACGGCGCCGGCGATTGCCACCTCGATCGCATCATAGCCGCGCAGCCGGTAGATCAGCACCGAACCCAACCAGCTCGCGGCGAACACGCCGATGATGATGACGCCCAGGCTGTTGAAATGATCATTCAGGCCGGCGATCGCGTCCCAGAATGTCCCGCTCAGCCCGAGCCGATCGCTCAGCAGCCCCAGCGCCTCGATCCCGCCGATCAGCACCGCGACCAGGACGGAGACCAGCGTGATCGTCAGGTTGTAGTAAAGCTTGCGGATCGGCTTGACGAAGGCCCAGTCATAGGCACTGAGCATCAGCACGCCGTCGGTGGTATCGACCAGCGACATGCCGGCAGCGAACAGGGCGGGGAACACCATGATCGCCCAGACGGAAAGGCCTTTCGCGGCATCGGTCGCCGAGATGCCCAGCAGTGCCACCTCGGTCGCGGTATCGAATCCCAGGCCGAACACGAAGCCCACTGGAAACATGTGCCAGCTGCGGGTGACCACGCGGAACAGCGGGCGAAACAGGCGTGCGAGGAAACCCCTTCTGTTCAGCAGCAGGTCGAAATCCTCGGCCACATAGGCGCCGCCGCTCCGCACATTGCGGAAGCTGCGCCAGACGCCCTGCAGGATCACCAGATTCATCGCCACGATCAGAAACAGGAAGGCCGCAGAGACGCTGGTGGAGATCAGCCCGCCCAGCTCCCTGTAGGCCTCGAACCGGCCCGCCATCGCCGTGGTGGTGGCCGCGATCGCTGCGGCCACCAGTACGATCACGCTGGAATGGCCGATCGCGAACCAGAACCCGACCGTGACCGGCCGCTGGCCCTGCTGCATCAGCTTGCGGGTGACGTTGTCGATCGCCGCGATATGGTCGGGATCGACGGCATGGCGCAGCCCGAACCCGTAGGCGAGCAGAGCGGTGCCGAGAAACAGCTTCTGGTCGTGGAACAGGAACAGCGCCCAGGCCCAGGCCGCCAGGTTGGCCATCGCCAGCAGGGCATAGATACGCACCACCGGTCCGTCCAGCCGGACCGAGCGGTGGGTGAACACCCGTGCGAGCAGGGTTGCCATGAACGAGCGTTCTCCACCTGGATCGGTCGTCCGCATCGGTGTTTCCGCCGATCAAGCCCAGCGGCTTTGAAGGCGCCTACGCCGCGGTGAACGACAAGGATGCAGAACTGCCCGGTGTGATGTTACGACCACGCTGATCGTTGAAACGATAAGGCGGCTCTGCCCGCATGGTCAATCGCGCTTCGCAGCACCGTGGTGGCGCGTCTTTCCGGTGAGCGCGGTCACACCGCCATATGGCGATGCACCAGCGCATCGGTCAGCTCGGCGATGGCACTGGCGGCCACCACGCGGCCCTTCTCCATCATCGCGAAATGCTGCGCCGCCTGGCGGGCAAAGAAGACATTCTGCTCGACCAGCAGGATGGTGAGGCCCGCCTCGCGGTTCAGCCGCACGATGATGGTCTCGATCTCCTCGACGATACTGGGCTGGATGCCCTCGGTCGGCTCGTCCAGCAGCAGCAGCTTCGGATCGGCGGCCAGAGCGCGGGCGATCGCCAGTTGTTGCTGCTGGCCGCCCGACAGCACCCCGCCCGGGCGTTCCAGGTTCTGCACGAGATAGGGGAACAGTTCACCCACCAGGTCGGGGATCACCCGCCTGCCGTCGGACCGAGCGAAGGAGCCCATCAGGATGTTCTCGCGGACCGAGAAGTCCGGAATGATCTCGCGGCCCTGGGGCACATAGGCAATGCCAGCCCGGGCGCGACGATACGCGGGCTCGGCGGCGATGTCGCGGCCATCGAGCAGGATGGCGCCCTCCAGCAGCAGCATCAGCCCCATCAGGGCGCGCAGCAGCGAGGTCTTGCCCACGCCATTGCGGCCCAGTATGGCGGTAATGGCCCCGGCCGGCACATCCAGCGTGACACCGTGCAGGATATGGCTGCGGCCGTAGAATCCATCGACTGCGCGCAGTGCCAGCATCAGCCGATCCCCCGGCTGCCGAGATAGGCGGCCCGCACCCGCGCATCCGATTCGATGCTTGCGATGTCGCCCTCGGCCAGGACCTGTCCGAGATGCATCACGGTGATCCGTTCGGCGATTTCGCGCACGAAGGCCATGTCATGCTCCACCACCAGAATCGTGTGGCTGCCGCGCAGATCCTTGATGATTTCGGCGGTGCGGTGGGTTTCCGCGGCGGTCATGCCCGCGGTCGGCTCATCCAGCAGCAGCACGCGCGGGTTCTGCACGATCAGCAGGCCGAGTTCGAGCCATTGCGTCTCGCCGTGGCTGAGCGTGCCGGCGATCGTCTCGGCCTGCGCGGTGAGCCCGGTCAGTGCCAGCACCTCATCGAGCCGCCTGCGTGCCGCGCGCGGCAGGCCGAAGCCCAGATTGGCGAACACCCGGGGATTGTGGCAGCTCGCCACTTCGAGGTTGCGCCGGACGGTCAGCTCCTTGAAGACGCTGGGGATCTGGAATTTCCGTCCGAGGCCCGCGCGCGCGATCGCCGGCTCTTCCCAGTTGGTGATCTCGGTATCGTAGAGGAACACCTGGCCCTGGGTGCTCTTGGTCTTGCCGGAAATCAGGTCCATCAGCGTGGTCTTGCCGGCACCGTTGGCGCCGAGCAGCACCCGCAGCTCGCCCTCCTCGATCACCATCGAGACGCCATCGACCGCCTTCACGCCGGAGAAATCGACGCCGATACCGTCGATGGTCAGGGCTGCTGGCATCGATCGTCCTCCTTCACTCGCTGCTCGCCACGCGGGGCGCGGTGGCGCGGCGGCGCCCGCCGCCCAGCCGTCCGGTCAGCCACTCTCCGGCATCGTTCGCGAGGCCGGCGAGGCCGCGCGGCAGGAACAGCACCACCAGCACGAAGATAAGGCCGATGATGGCCCGCCAGGCCTGCAGGAAGCCCTCGGTCTCGCTGACGCGGGCTTCGATCGTGTTGATCAGGATGGCGCCGATGCAGGCCCCGAGCAGCGACCCGCGTCCGCCGACCGCGGCCCAGATCACCATGGTGATCGAGAAGGTCAGGTCGAGGAAGGTCGGCGAGGCGAAATCCGCCACCACCACATACAGGATGCCGGCGATCCCGCCGATCGCCGCGGAGACCGCGAAGAAGAAAATCTGATAGACCGGCACGTCGAAGCCCAGATAGCGCACCCGGTTCTGGTCGTCGCGGATCGCCTGCAGGATCAGTCCGGCGCGGGTTTCCACCAACATCCGCGCCAGGATCAGCGACAGGGAAAGTGCGGAGGCGACCAGATAGTAGGTCGCCGCGGAATACGGGTCGAATTCGAATCCGCCGATCGTGAGGTAGCCGAGATCGGTCAGCCCGTTGAAGCCGTTGGTCAACGGCTGGGCGTCGATCAGCACCAGCCGCACCAGCAGCACCAGCGCCAGGGTGATGATCGAGACGAACACTCCGGCGATGCGCTTGCGGAACATCACCCAGCCCAGGCCCGCCGCCACCACCACCGGCACGAGCAGGCCCATCATCACGCCGAACCACTGGTGCTGGAACGGCAGCCACAGGAAGGAGCCCCGGTTGATGCAGCACAGATCGGTGGGGGCCCCCGGCTCGGCATTCCACAGCATGAAATCCGGCACCGGTTTGTCGGAGCCCTGCTGCAGGCTGGTGGGGCTGGCGAGCTTCAGCGACATCGCCATCATGTAGGCACCGAGGCCGAAGAACAGCCCCTGACCCAGATTGAGGATGCCGGCATAGCCCCAGCACAGCGAGGCCGCCACACCCAGCATGCCATAGACCAGGAACTTGGCGATGCGGTTCAGCCAGAATTCCTCCAGCACCAGCGGCGCGCACATGATCAGGGCGATGAATACGGCATAGGTGGCGTAGTCCAGGCGGCGTTTCGCATCCATCGCTCAGCGCCCCCGGTAGGAGAACAGGCCGCGCGGTTTCAGCACGATGATCAGGATCACCACCGCGAAGACCATCGCGCGCGCCAGGATGTCGTTGGTGACCGAGGCCACGATGCCATTGATCTGGCCCAGCAATCCGGCCGACAGGATGGTTCCGAGCAGGCTGCCAACCCCGCCGGCGGCGACCACCAGGAACCCGTCCACCACCATCGGCGTGCCCATATCGGGAAACACCGTCTTGAAGCCGGACATCATCACGCCGGCCACCCCGGCGAGTCCCGAGCCATAGGCGAAGGTGAGCGCATTGACCCGCTGAACGTTGATGCCGCAGGCAGCGGCCATGTTCGGATTGCGCATGATCGCGCGGACCTGCACGCCGAAGGAGCTTCGATACATCAGCAGCCAGGTAGCGAACGTCAGCACCACGGTCACGCCGATGATGAAGGCGCGAAAGGCATTGACCTGCACGCCGCCGATCGTGATTGCGCCGGTCAGCGCCTCCGGCACGGTGACGTTCTGCAAGCCTACGCCCAGACCCGCGATATGCCGGCCGAAGAACGAGAGACCGAATTCCAGCCGCACTGCCTGCTGGATCAGGATGGCGACACCCCAGGTGGCGAGCAGTGTATCCAGCAGCCGGCCATAGAGGCGTCGGACCACCAGGCGCTCGATCAGATAGCCGATCAGGGCCGTGACCAGGAAGGCGAGCGGGATCGCGGCGATGATGTTCAGGTGCAGCCAGATGCCCGACAGCACCGTGACGTAGGCACCGGCCATCACCAGTTCGCCATGCGCCATGTTGATCACACCCATGGCGCCATAGGTGATGGCGAGGCCCAGGGCCACGAGCAGCAGGATGGAGCTGAGGCTGAGCCCGATAAAGATGATTTCGGCCATGCGCACCCGCGAGACAGGGGGGAAGGGGCCGCCGCATCGCCCATGCGGCGGCCGGTCGGCGGTTCAGCCCTTCAGCTTGGCGGTATCCAGACCCTTGCCCGTGCAGAACAGGTTCTTCTCGGTCTCGCCATAGGCGACATAGGGCAGCGGCATGATCGGTGCCGGATAGGTGTCGATGATCTTGCCCTGGCCATCGGCCTGCCACTCGGCGATGCGCGGAGTGAGCCAGGTGTGCAGGTTGGCCGGTTCGATCTTCACATGCCCGTTCGGGGCGTTGAATTCCTGGCCCATCACCGCGTTGCGGATCGGGATCGGCATCGCCTCGCCGGCCTTGGCGACCGCCTGCTTCCAGAGGAACACCTGGAAATACGAGCTCTCCAGGGCATGATGGGTCACCGCCTTGGGGTTCTTCACGAAGGCCCGGTAGCGCTCGACGAACTGCTTGTTGGCATCGGTGTCGATCGCCATGAAATAGGGAAAGGACGTGAAGCTGCCCACTGCGTATTCCGGCCCCATCGCGGCGATCTCGATCTCGGAGGTGACGGTTGCGCAGATCGGCAGCTTGGCGTGGCTCAGGCCCTGGTTCTTGAACTCGCGGTAGAACGCGACGACGCTGTCACCGACCACGTTCGACAGCACTACGTCGCAGCCCGAGGACTTGATCTTGTTGACCATCGAGCCCCATTCGGAGTCGCCCAGTTCCAGGTACTCGTCGGCCACCCATTGCCCGCCATTCTGCTCGATCAGAACCTTGCAGACCTTGGCCATCTCGCGCGGATAGATGTAGTTGGAGCCGACGATGAAGAACTTCTTCTTGCCCAGGGTCTTAATGATCCAGGGAATGAAGTTGGAAAGCTGCTGGTTCGGTACCGCGCCCGTGTAGACCACGTTCTTCGAGCACTCGAAGCCTTCGTAATACGTCGGGTAGAACAGCAGGTTGGCACGGCGTTCGAACACCGGCAGCACCGCCTTGCGACTGGCCGAGGTGTAGCAGGCGAAGACCGTCGGCACCTTATCCTGGATGACCAGCTTCGAGGCCTTCTCGTTGAAGGTCTTGGGATCGGATGCGCCGTCCTCCACGATCGGCTGGATCTGCTTGCCCAGCACCCCGCCGGTGGCGTTGATCTCGCTGATCGCCATCAGCGTCGCGTCGGCCAGCGATTTCTCGATGATCGACAATCCGCCTGTCTGCGAGAACAGCACGCCGACCTTGATGACATCGGCGGCCTGCGCAGTGCGGTGGAAGAAATACGGCGAGGCGAGCGTGCCAGCGGCGGAGAGCGCGCTGGCTTTCAGGATACTGCGGCGGGTGGTGTTCATGGCCGATGATGTCTCCGAAATGGTTGCTCTGAACCGGCTGCGCAGCCTGCGTCGCTGCCGCGGACGGTCCGAGGCGGGGCGTTGATGTTGCGGTATCGGACTGACGTGCTTCAGACAAAAAGCCCGGCAGGCTCAACAGCGGCCTGACGGGCTACATCGCCTGTTCGGGGCAGCGTCGCTGATGCCCCGGTGAAACCCTGGGCCCGAAGTAACTTACTTCGGGCCTTGGAGAGGTTAGCCGCTTCGGCGGGCCGAGTTCAAGAGGTCGTTGGCGCTGACGATCGCCGAGGCGAGCTCCTCCATCCCCATCCGCTTGGTCATCGCCTGGCGGCGTATCGCCTGATAGGCCTGATCCTCGGTCATGCCGTGGGTGTCCATCAGTATCGCCTTGGCCCGCTGGATCTTGTGCAGCCCCGACAGCTTGCGTTCCAGCTTCAGCACGCGCCGGCGGGTCTCCTGCTGCTCCAGCCACAGCGCGCGGGCCAGGGTCATCTGGGTCAGCAGGCCGAAGGGGCGGATCGGGCGCTCGACCACGGCATGGGCGCCGGCTTCCAGCACCAGCTGCAGGATCGAGGGGTTCTCATAGCCGACGATTGCGATCAGTGTCGGCGGTATCCGGTCGGCGGCGCGCAGCAGGCGGCGCAGCCGGTCGCGGCTGTCATGGTCGATCGCCAGCAGCACCAGATCGGCGGTCACGGCGAGCCCGTCTGGGATCGGCCAGGCCGCCTCTACGGTGCAGCCGATCCGCTGCACATGCTCGACCAGGCCCAGCCCCTCGGCGTCCGGCGCGTGGATCACCTGAACGTGGAGGTCACGCAGGTCGCGCAGGATCTCGAAGCCCATCGCCGGTTCAGGCCTCCACGCGGCCGGGCCAGTGTCCGGCCTCCGGATCGAGTTCCTGCATCACCCGGTAGGGATCGGGTCGCACCCGGGCGGGCGCGGTCCACACCACGCGAAACCGACCCGTCGGGTCCAGCCTGGCGACGCGGGGCCAGAGATGGGTGTGGTTGTTGGCCGGCTCGATTCGCACCTGGCCCTGGGGGGCGTTGAACTCCAGCCCAGTCAGGCCCTCGCGCAGTTGTTCGGGCGCTTCCCCGCCGCCCCTGGCGAGTGCGCCGGCCGCCAGATGCACCTGGAAATAGGCCGCTTCCGCCGCCGCCGGCACCGCCGCCGCGGGGCCGTGCCGGTGCTGATACGCGGCGACGAAACGGCTGGCGGCGGGCTGGTCCAGCGTCTGAAAGAACGGTGCGGCGGTGATGTGGCCCGCCGCCGCCTCCGGGCGCATCTCGGCCACCTCGGCCTCGCTGGTGGTCAGGCTGGCGATCGGCAGTGCGCTGGAATCGAAACCAGCGCGGTGATAGGCATCATAGAGCATCGCCGTGCCGCTTCCGACCACGGTCGAGAAGATCACATCCGGTCGTGCCCGGCTCACCGCCTTCAGGGCCCGCTCCAGATCCGCTGGCCGCGGGTCGAGTGGCACATACATCTCATCCAGCACCTGTCCCTTCGCCTGGCGCACCAGATCCCCCATGATCCGGTTGGATTCGTAGGGATAGACATAGTTGGAGCCGATGAAGACCACGCGGTTGCCATGATGGCGGAACAGATAGCGTGCCAGCTGTTGGGAATTCTGGTTGGGAGCCGCACCCGTATAGATGCAGTTGGGTGAGTATTCGAACCCCTCATACAGCGTGGGATACATCAGAAGCCCGCGCGCCGCTTCCACCACCGGCAATACCGCCTTGCGCGTGCTGGACATGTAGCAGCCGAAGATCACCCGCACCCGGTCCTCGATCAGCAGCCGTTCGGCAAGGGTGCGGAATCTCCGCGGCGTGGAGGCCGGGTCGTAGACGATCGGCTCGATCGGGCGCCCCGCCGCGCCGCCGGCTTCATTGATCTCGTCGATCGCGAGCAGCGTCGCGTTCAACTGGGTGGTCTCGACCGCGGCGGTGACGCCGGTTTGCGAGAACAGAACGCCGACACGCCAGGGTTCGATCATGATCTGTCTGATATCGAGGACGGGCGGAAAAGCAAGTCCGGCTTAAGACATCGTCAGCCGCTCCCTCCGCCCCTGAAGCGATCATCGAGTACGCCAAGGCGGGCGGCGAAGACCGAACACGGGAGTGGCCTTTGAACCGCCCCGCCGCCGGCGAGGGATGCAAACACACCCCTCGTTCCCGGTCCGGGCCGGCCGGATCGTCAGCCCGAACCCGGCGAAGCGGATGGCCGGCCGCACGGCATGTCCGCGCACTGCGGCACCGCCTCGCCATGCTGCATCTTGTCCGGATGGCAGAGCGCGGAGCCGGTGGTGGCTGGCAGAGCGGATCAGCCTGGTGAGCGCGGTGGCAAGCCCCTCCCACTGGCAGCCACTGCCCCGTCCCGGTCATCCGTGAACATCGGACAGGGTACGATCAGCACCCGTGCTGCCGCCCGGTTCGCCCTATACGGAAAAATACTTCGCCCGAGGATTGAGAACCACGATCGCGCTGGTCGATTGTTCCGGGTGCAACTGCGATTCGTCGGAAAGCGAAACGCCGATCCGCTCCGCGTCCAGCAGCCGCAGCAGCGGTGCCTGGTCCTCGAGCTTCGGGCAGGCCGGATAGCCGAAGGAATAGCGTGATCCGCGATAGCCCTGGCTCAGCATCTTCTCCATCTCGCGATCATCCTCGCCGGCGAAGCCGAGTTCGGCGCGGATGCGCTTATGGGTATACTCGGCCATCGCCTCGGCCATCTCGACCGACAGCCCGTGCAGATACAGATAGTCCTGGTAGCGGTTCTCCTCGAACCACAGCCGCGCGGTGTCGGAGGCTTTCTGGCCGACCGTGACCACCTGCAGGCCGATCACGTCGCGCCCGGCATCGTCGATGTCGCGGAAGAAATCGGCGATGCACTCGCCATCCTCGCGGGGTTGGCGTGGCAGGGTGAAGCGGGCGAGTTCGGTCTCGCCGTCCTGGTCGAACACCACCAGGTCATTGCCCTGGCCGGCCGCCTTCCAGTAGCCATAGACCGCGCGCGGCCGCAAAATGTCTTCGGCCTCGCACAGCGCCAGCATGCGCTTCATCACCGGGCGCAATTCCTGCTTCGCCCAGCCCAGAAAGTCTTCCAGCGTGCGGCCCTGCTTACGGAAGCCCCACTGGAACTGGTACAGGCTGCGTTCGTTCAGGAACGGAACGATCGCCTTGGGCGCCGCCTCGATCACCCGCGGGCCCCAGAAGGGCGGCGGCGGCACCGCCACATCCGCGGTCAGCCGTCGCCGGCGCGCCTGCACCGCCGCGACATCCACCGGGCGGAACGCGCGGGCATCGGCCTGGCCCAGCGTGCGGGCGGTGTTGCGCGCCTTGCCGGCCCGCTTGGACTGCACCGCGGCGAGGTAGTCGTCGAAGGCGTTGCCGGTGACCTTGTCCATCAGGTGCAGCCCGTCGAAGGCGTCACGCGCATAGGCGACCCGGCCCGAGCCATAGGCGCGCACGCAGTCGTCCTCGACGTAGTTGCGGGTCAGCGCGGCGCCGCCCAGCAGCACCGGGATCTCCAGGCCCTGGCGCGACATCTCCTCAAGGTTCTCGCGCATCACCACGGTGGATTTCACCAGCAGGCCGGACATGCCGATGGCGTGGGCGTGGTGCTCGTGCGCGGCGCTCACCATGTCGGCCAGCTTCACCTTGATGCCGAGATTGACCACCCGATAGCCATTATTGGTCAGGATGATGTCGACCAGGTTCTTGCCGATGTCGTGCACGTCGCCTTTCACCGTGGCGAGCACGATGGTGCCCTTTTCCTGGCCCTCGGCCCGCTCCATGAACGGCTCCAGATAGGCGACGGCGGCCTTCATAGTCTCGGCGCTCTGCAGCACGAAGGGCAGCTGCATCTTCCCCGCGCCGAACAATTCCCCGACCACCTTCATGCCTTCCAGCAGGTGGTTGTTGATGATGTCGAGCGGCTTGTTGGTCTTCAATGCCAGATCGAGCTCGTCGGACAGACCCTTGCGGTCGCCATCGACGATGCGGTCGCGCAGCCGTTCCTCGACCGTCTCGGCGCGCTGCTTCTTCACCGCGTCGGCCGCCTTGCGGTCGGCGAACAGCGCGAGCAGGCGCTGCAAGGGATCATAGCCTTCGCGCCTGCGGTCGAAGATCAGGTCCTCGGCC
This sequence comes from bacterium, assembly GCA_027311165.1. GTDB lineage: Bacteria > Pseudomonadota > Alphaproteobacteria > Acetobacterales > Acetobacteraceae > DAICZL01. Next base: position 11,204 of record DAICZL010000202.1, on the reverse strand, counting down.
ACCTGCACCTCCTCGGGCGCGATCAGGTGCAGCGGGCGGATCTTGCTGACATGCACGATCGCCCCGCTCATCCCCGCGCGTACCGCGTGATCGAGGAACACGCTGTTCAGCACCGCGCGTGCCGCCGGATTGAGGCCGAAGCTGATATTGGACAGGCCCAGGATGATCTGGATGTCGGGAAACTCGGCGCGGATCGCGGCGATGCCTTCCAGCGTCCACTGACCGAGCTTGCGGTCGTCCTCGTTGCCAGTGGCGATCGTGAACGTCAGCGGGTCGATCAGCAGGTCCGATTGTGGCAGGCCGTGCTGGACGCAGGCGAAATCGACCAGCCGGCGGGCGATGGCGAGCTTGGCCTCGGCGGTCTTGGCCATGCCGGTCTCGTCGATGGTGAGCGCGATGACCGCGGCGCCGAAGCGCTTGGCCAGCACCAGCCGTTCATGCGCCGCGTGCTCGCCGTCCTCGAAATTGATCGAGTTGATGATCGGCTTGCCGCCATGCAGCTTCAGCGCCGCCTCGATCACCGGGGTTTCCGTGCTGTCGATCACCAGCGGCGAATTGACCGACGCCGTGAAGCGGCGGATCACCTCGTTCATCTCGGCGGTCTCGTCGCGGCCGACGAAGGCAGTGCAGACATCGAGGCTGTTGGAGCCCTCGGCGATCTGCTCGCGGCCCATGGCGACGCAGCCGTCCAAATCGGCGGCTTCCTGCAATTCGCGCCATTTCCGCGAGCCGTTGGCGTTGCAGCGCTCGCCGATCGAGAAATAGCTGTTCTCCTGACGCAGCGGCACCGCCTGGTACAGGCTGGCGACCGAGGGGATCCAGACCGGACGGCGCGCCACCGGCGCCGGGCGAAACCCGCCGCGCCGGCGCAGCATCGCATCGAGCGCCTCGATATGCGGGATCGAGGTGCCGCAGCAGCCGCCGATCAGGTTCACCCCGTCCTCGGCGACGAAGCGCTCCACCCAGGTCGCCATCTCGGCGGCGCCGAGCGGATAATGCGTCTGGCCATCGACCAGTTCGGGCAGGCCGGCATTGGGCTGCACCGAGATCAGGCCGGGCCAGTTGGCGGCCAGCCAGCGCACGTGCTCGGCCATCTCCTGCGGGCCGGTCGCGCAGTTCAGTCCCATCAGCGGCACATCCAGCGCGTGTACCACGGCGGCGGCGGCGGCGATGTCGGGGCCGACCAGCAGCGTGCCGGTGGTCTCGACCGTCACCTGTACGAAGATCGGCGTGTCGGTGCCCGCCGCCGCGCGGGCGATCTTGGCGCCATTCACCGCGGCCTTGATCTGCAGCGTGTCCTGGCAGGTCTCGATCAGGAGCGCGTCCACCCCGCCGGCGATCAGCCCGCGGCATTGTTCCGCCAGCGCCGCCTCCAGCGGATCATAGGCGATGTTGCCCAGGCTCGGCAGCTTGGTGCCGGGGCCGATGCTGCCCAGCACGTAGCGGTCCCGCCCGTCGGCGAAGCCCTCGGCCGCCTCGCGCGCCAGCTCGGCACCGATGCGGTTGATCTCGAAGGCGCGGTCGGCCAGGTCGAACTCGGCCAGCGTGACCGGCGAGCCGCCGAAACTGTTGGTCTCCACCATGTCGGCGCCGGCGGCGAAATAGCCGCGATGGATCTCGCGCACCAGATCGGGGCGCGAGAGGTTCAGCACGTCGGTACAGTTCTCACGTCCCCAATAGTCGCGCTCGATATCGAGTGTCAGCGCCTGCACGCGACTGCCCATGCCCCCATCGCACAGCAGCACGCGCTCGCGCAGGGCATCGAGCAGAGGGGGACGGGACATGGCGGGTGTTTCCTTCAGGCGGCTGCGGTCAGGGCAGGCGAAGCGGCGAGGGCAGGGCGGGTTGCCGGCCACAGGCGGATTTCCAGCGGTCCGGCGACGCCGACGGGGATGCCGGGCAGCAGGCCGGCGCCGGCCATCAGCCCGGCGATCGCCGTATCGGTGAAGCCCGGCCAGCGATGGGCCAGCCGCGCTACCAGATCGGCGCGGTCATGACGGGCGAGGTCGATCACCACCAGCGTCCCGCCCGGGCGCAGCACCCGCGCCGCTTCGGCCAGCGCGCCGGCCGGGTCCTCGGCGTAGTGCAGCACCATCTGCAGCAAAGCGATGTCGAAGCCCGAATCCGCCAGCGGCAACCGGTACATATCCGCCAGTCTGACCGCGCAGCGCGACAGGCCGGCGCCGTGCAGCCTGGTGCGGGCCAACGCCAACATCGCCCGGCTGGCATCGATCCCGAGCGCGGCCGCGGCATCGGCGCCCAGCACTTCCAGCAGCCGGCCGGTGCCGGTGCCGATATCGAGCACCCGCGCCTGACGCCTTTGATCCCCCAGCAGCGCCAGCAGCGCCTGCTCTACCGATGCCGCCGGCAGATCGAGCGCCCGCATCTCGTCCCAATCGGCACCCTGGCGGCGGAAATCCTCCGATGCCGCGCGCGCGCGCTCGGCCAGAACGCGCGCGGCCTGGCGGCGATCGGCGACCAGCACCGGGTCCTGCTGTGGCAATTGCGCCAGCACTGCCCGTGCCAGGTCGCCTTCCGGGCCGGCGGGCAGAGCGAACCAGGCGTTCACCCCCTCCCGCAGCCGTTCCAGTAGCCCCTGATCGCATAGCAGCTTGAGGTGGCGGGACAGGCGGGGCTGGGACTGGCCAAGGATTTCGGTGAACTCGACCACGCAGAACGCACCGGTGGCCGCCAGCGCGAGCAGGCGCAGGCGAGTCGGTTCGGCGGCGGCCCGCAATCCGGCGACGAGGCGATCCATGGCTTGCAAATGACATAAACATATCCTTATGTCTAGTAGATGCAGCCGATGAGCGATGCGCGTTTGTGGGTGCGGTTCGGGCCGATGAGCGCCGCCACGCCGGACGAGGCCCTGCTGATCGAGGGTGATGCCCCCGCGCCGGAAAACGCCGTGGTGGCGCGGTTCGGAATGTCGGCTTTTGGCTTCGGCCAATCTCCCCCCGGCCGTCTGGAATGCGCCCCGTCCGGCGCGGCCGGGCATCCGCAGGCCTGCGCCTGCTGTCTCCCGCGGGGAGGGGCGGCTCTGGCGCTCGGCTCGCTGTTCATGGCCCGGGCGCGGGGAGAGGTGGGCTTGTTCCGGGCGGTCCGGGTGGTGAGCCTGACTGAAGCCGGGGAGGCTGCAGTGCGGCGGGCGCTGGCGACCGATCCGGTGGTGCTGGCGCGATTCCGCCTCGAGCCGCCGATGTGAGATCAGTTTGGGTTCATGGTGGCCGATTGAGCAGGGAAGGGCGGGCTCTGAGCCGATTTCCCAGGCACAACGCCCGGTGGCCAGGCCCGGGTCCGACCGGAGCGCTTAACGGTGGCTGATACCCCGGCGGGGTCTCGCGTGTCACTGCCGCGGTGATGCCGCCCAGGCCCTGCGTTCCGGGGCAGGGCTTCGCGGTCGGTGGGGGCTATTCCGCCGCGTGGCGCCGTTGGGCCAGGCGCTGGCGGACACGCTCGGGGGTGCGCAAGGCGGCGCCGCCTTCGGCCCGGAATTGAGCCAGGCGCTCGGCGTAAACCTGGATGGCAAAGGCGTAAAGCGCCTCGTCCTGATTGACCAGCCCAGCGAGCAGCGCCTCCACCTCGGCGTCCGGTGGTTCGGGGGCGGGGCCAGGATCGGGCTTCACGCTTTTCTTGCCCAGCTGCTGGGTGATGTTGCGTGGGCGGTATTGCGTGGGCAGGTGCAATCCGTTTGCGGCGAACAGCATTTCCAGAAAATCGTCGAATTGTTCGACCACGCCGAATGCATGCAGCCGGCGCAGGTTTTCCTTCGCCACTTCCACAATCACATCGGCCGGCAAGACCGTCAGCGGATCCTGCAGCGGGGTCAGACGGATCGCGAATTGCCGGATGATCTCGGGCGAGAGGTCGAACAGCGTATAGGTCTGGGTATTGTTGAATGAACGGTTGGCGCGCACCGCCGGGTCCGCCAGGTAGTCTTTCAGCGGCAGCAGCGCCTTGTGCGCCAGCGGGTGGCGGTCTGGCTGGCCGGTGGTCGCCAGCGCCCGATGGAAGCGATAAAGGGAAAGTATCCGCGCCCGCGGCGCCCGCAGGACCGTGAAGACCCGCTTCGGTCCCGGGATGAACTGGCTCTCATGCAGGGTGAAGTGGCCGTGGAAGAACCGGTAGGGCATCAGCAGACTGCCCGGGGTGCGGGCGAAATCATTGCCGCGGAATGAGCCCGCGACCTCGATCTTGTCGAAATTCTTCTCGATCAGGCGGCTGAGCGTGGTGCCGGCGGCCTTCATGATGTGCAGGAAAACCAGCCGCTCGGCGGCGAAATCCTGCAGCGGCGGCCGGGAGTCGTCCTGGTCGCGGGCGCGCAGAGTCCAGTAGACCGTCTCGAAGGCTTTCGAGCGCAGCAGATGCGCCCGCAATCCTCCCAGCCCCGTGAATCGCTGCTGGTCTGCCGCCACCACCGCGGCGTTCTCGGGCGGCCGGCCCAGTATGGCGCGATAAGCGAGTTCGATCTCGGCCGTGCTCAGAGTCATGTCATCGTCCCGTCGGATTCATTCCGCGGCATGGCGGGCGGCTTCCCCTGTGGCCGCCGCCTGCGCCCGGTACAGCTCCGCGCCGAGCCGATAGAGTTCATCATCGAGCGCCACCAGCTCGTCGAGCAATGCGTGCACTTCGGCGTCCGGTTCTTCGAATCCCGCCTGCGGCGGCGCACCGGTGGCCGATCGCGCGAGTTCTGCCGAGACGTTCTGCGGCTTGGTTTCCGCGGGCATCGGCAGGCCGCATTGGCGGAACAGCAGCCGGGCGAAGGCATCGAATTCCTCCACCAGGCCGACATGGTCGAGGCCGCGCAGATTGTCCTTGGCGATTTCCAGGATCGTGGCACGCGACAGCGTCTCGAACGGCCGGCCGCTCGCATGCCGGTCGATGCCATAGCGCTCCCGGATCTGGGGGGAGACGTGAAACAGGCAGCGTGTCTGGTGGTTGTCGATGAATTCGTGCTGGCGCACGAAGGGATCGCGCAGATAGGCCTTCAGTGGCAACTGGGCCTTCGCGACCAGGCTGTCCTTGATCTCTCCCCGCCCCAGGCCGAGCGCCCGGTGATAGCGATAATGCGACAGGATCCGTGCCCGCGGGGCGCGCAGCAATGTGAAAATGCGCTTGCTGCCGGGGATCATCTGAATGTCGTGCAGGGTGAAATGGCCGCGAAACACCTGGTGCTGCGCCAGATAGGCGGCGGCGTAATTCTCGACATTCTGGTCCGGCGGGAAGATCTCGGACGCCGGAAAGGCTGCGTCGATCAGCCGGGCCATGGTGGTGCCGGCGTTCTTGCGGATGTGCAGGAACACGAGTTTCTCGGTGGCGAGGTCGAGCCACCCCTCCGCCGAATCCTGCTTGCGCTTGCCCATTAGCTCCCAATACGAGCGCTGGAATGCCTTGGAATTGAGCATCCGCCGCCGCAGCCCGGCCAGATTGCCGGATTTCTGCAGATGGAACTGGATGTTCTCCTCGCTCTCCGGCTCGCGGCCCAGGATCAGCCGATAGGCGTAATCCACATCCTGGCGGGTCAGGCTCATGGGAAGTCCTTTCCCTCAAACCGGCGCTGGGTCATTCGGCAGCCTGTTGCGGGGCGGTGAAGCGCTGGAAGCGCTTGTTGAACAGGCTGGCGCCGTAGCGATAAAGCTCTTCGTCGAGGCTCACCAGATCGTCCATCAGCGCATGGGCTGCCTCATCGGGCTGTTCTATGTTCACCTTGGCGTGGGATTTGGGACTGACCCGGGCCAGTGTTGTGGTGACGTTCTGGCGTTCGTAGCTGTCCGGCACCGGAATATCGAGATCGCTCAGCAGCAGCTTCAGGAATTTGTCGAATTCCTCGACCAGCCCGACATTGGCGAGACTCTCGAGATTCTCCTTGGCGATTTCGATCGCGGTGCGGCGCGGCAGGCTGGAGAAGACATCCTCGGCGCCGGTCGCGCGGATATCGAAACGGTGGCTGATCGCCGGAGAGATATACATCAGGTAGCGGGTCTGCATGTTGTCGAGGCTGATGTGCTGTCGCACTTCAGGATCGCTCAGATATTCCTTCAGTGGCAGACGCGCCTTGCTCACGATCGGCAGCTTGTCATTCGACGGGTCGATCTTCAGCGATTTGTGATAGTGGTATTGAGACAGAATCCGTGCACGTGGCTCGCGCAGCAGGGTGAACACATATTTCTCGCCGGGAATATATTGGATTTCGTTCAATGTGTAGTGGCCATGAAACAGCCGGTGCTTGGCGATGAACGAGGCTGGATAATGGCCGATCAGCGAAATATGCGGGAAGATCTCCGGGACCTTGAAATTCTTGTCCAGGATGCGGGTCAGCGTAGTGCCGGCATTCTTGGGGATGTGCAGGAACACCAGCTTGCGTGTAGCGAAATCGAGTTCGCTGGCCGAGGCATCGGCCCGCTTTTGCGCCATACCCCGCCAGAACTGGTCGCGGAAGCCCTTGGAGTTGAGCAGATGGTTGCGCAGAGCCTGAATGTCGGGAAATTTTTCCATGTGAAACTGCACGGCCGCCTCGCTCTCCGGCGCCCGCCCGAGGATCATACGGAACCCGTACTCGACGTCTTCCTTGGTCAGCGGCATCTGTTCACTCCGCGCGCCGTCGGCCGGCACGATGCCTCAGCAGACAAGGTGCCGGGACCGCCCCGGATGCCGGATCTGCCATCGTCATCTTACTTTCTCTCTCACGCCTGACACACCGACGTTGCCTAGCGACGCTGCTCGACCATCGATTTCTGCGACCCGCCGCTGGCCCGCCCGGCAGGCGCTGTGCTGCGCCGGGACGGCTGCTCGGCCTTGGCGGTGATGGTCTTCTTGCTGCCGGGCTTGTTCCTGTTGGGCTTGGCCGCGATCTTGTCGTGCCCCGGCGCCGCAGCGGGTTTGGCCGCCAGGCCTTTGGCTGCGGCCTTGCGCATTGGCGCCAAAGGCCGCGTGGACGGTTCGGCCTGCGCCCGGCGCACTTCGACCGGAGCCGTCTGCATCAGGGCCGGCAGCGAGAGGCCTTTGGACTGGGCGTGCAGGCCGCGATGTTCGTTATAGCGCTGCTTGAACAGGCCGGCACCGAATCGGTAGAGTTCTTCGTCGAGGTCCACGAGGTCGTCGAGCAGGTGATGGATCTCCTCGTCGGGATGCTCGAAGCTCACTTTGCTATGGGCCTTGGGATCGACCTCGCCCAGTTCCCGCGTCACGTTCTGCCGGCGAATGTCGGTCGGCACCGGAATGCCCCGCTCCTCGCAGAACAGCGTCAGAAACTGGTCGAACCCCTCGACCGTTCCGACATAATCGAGACCGGCGAGATTCTCCTTCGCGATCTCCAGCACCGCGCGGCGTGGCAGCCGGTCGAACGGCGACGTCGCGTCATCGGCCACGACACCGAAACGTCCAGCCGCCGCGGCCGACAGATAAAACAGATAGCGGGTCTGCATGTTGTCGACGCTGATGTGCCGGCGCACTTCCTCATCCAGAAGATACTCCCGCAGCGGCAGTCGCGCCTTGTGCACCATCGGCAGATCGTTGATGGCCGTTTCCCCGATCTTTGACGATTTATGATAGTGGTATTGTGAAAGGATGCGCGCGCGAGGCTCACGCAACAGGGTGAAGATGCATTTTGGTCCCGGAATGTACTGGATCTCGTGCAGCGTGTAGTGACCCCGGAACAAAAAGTGCCGAGCGATGAAGAAGGCCGGATAGTGGCTGATCAGCGATTGGTGCGGAAATATCTCCGTCTCCGGGCAGAGCGTCTCCAGGATCCGGTTGAGCGAGGTGCCGGCATTCTTCGGAATATGCAGGAACACCAGCTTTTCGCGAGCGAAATGCATCTCCCTTCCGGCATAGCTGGCGTCGCCCTCGGCCAGACGATGCCAGTAGGACTGACGGAACTCGACAGTGTTGAAAAGGTGATTCCGCAACGCGGCCACATCGGGGAATTTATGCAGATGAAACTCCATCGCCGCGTCGCTCTCCGGCGGGCGGCCGAGAATCATCCTGAATGCGAAATCGACCTCGTCTTTCGTCAACGCCATCGGGCTGCTCTCCGGGCTTCGAACCTGTCAGGGACCTACGCAGCAATCCGTGATCGATCCAATTACACTTAGATGACGTGCTCCGGTTGTCCTGCAACGCGGCGCGCCACCATGACGACCCATTCACCCATCCGGCAAGCCACGCTCCGACTCGAGCGTTCGGGGGCGGGCCGCCTGAACCACCGCCCGTCCAACTGACCCTTCCCTCATCAGCCTGACCGACTGTCTATAATAGACGCGGTCATGCCGACAAACCGTTAAAATTTTCTTGATCCGAGTATAAAGCGTTCTAAATGCTGATGCCGCGAAACGCAAGAAGTCGCTGCCACTTTCTCGCCAGGCGCTCGCTCAGCTATGCGGGCCGGGCCAGGGTTCCCGCAACGGCGGCAGGTCGCTGCGCCACGCCCCCGCCTGATGCGCAGCCTCGTTGGGAGCGGATTCGTGAGGCAATTGCAGGACAATGGGGGTCGGAGCTGGCGCTGGGTGCGGCCAGGCCAGCACCGCAACCGTTCCGGCCAGCGCCAGAGTCGCAATGATCGGCACCGCAGCCATCAGCACCGCCGGCCAGCGTGGCGGCTGAACCGGCGCTGCCGGGGGCGGCGGCGCTGCAACCTGCGCGGCAGCCGTGATCATCCCGCGCAACTCGGCGATCTGGCGCTCGGCAGCGGCCAGGCGCCGGCGCAGTGCGGCGTGCTGGGCCGCCCAGTCCGCTGCTTCCCAGGCGCTCCTCCCCGGCTCGGAGGTCTCCGGGCGGGGCGGGTCCCAGCCCGGCGCCGCCTCGGCTTTATCAGCCGGATCGCCGTCACCCGATGCCGCGGACCGGCGCGCCGGCATGATAGGCACCGGCAGACCCGTGCGCGGCGGCGGAGCTTCGGGTTCCATCGGACTGGGGTCGGTCATCATGGCTCCTTGTGTCACGCCCCTGCGCGCGCATCCTTGCGCCGGCCTGCGTTCACCAGCCTGAATGCACCCGGGCAGAGTTTCACAGTGCTGCCGAATGTGACATAATCTTTCGGATCTGGCGCCTCGCCTGGCTGGCTTTCGCGCCCGGAAAGGCTTACACCCGGGCCGGGTCCCTTCCCATGGGCCAGCATCATTGGGCCACCATCATGGGCCAGCCTCGATTGTGCCGTGCCGGAACGGTTCGGCTGCTGCTGATCCGGCCTCGCCGCCGCCACCACCTTCCGCCAGGCCAGGCCGATGGTTCAGGGATCCGCCCAGCCGGTGAGCACGGCAAGGCGCAATGTGACCCGGCTCCGCCCCTGTTCTTCGGGCAGTCGCGCGAGCGCGGCCGGCAACAGTGCCCGCCCCGTGAAGCGCCGGCTGCGCAGCAATGTCGCGTTGGCCTCGCCGGCCGCCCGCAGGTCGCGCAGCAGCGCCAGCGGATCGGCATAGAGCAGCCGCAATTCCTCGACATCGGCGACCGGCAGCGCGAAGCCGGCGCGCTGCAGCAGCCCGGCGCAGTCGCGCAGATCGGCGAACGGAGAGACCCTCGGCGCGGCGCCGCCGGTCAGCAGCGCCTCGGCCTCGGTCAGGGCGGTGCGCAGTTCATCGAGCGTGCCCAGAGCCGGCAGGCTCGCCAGCAGCAGCCAGCCCGGACGCAGCGCCCGGCGCAGCTGGATCAATGCGCCCGGCAGATCATTCGTCCAGTGTAGCGACAGGCTGGCCACCACCAGATCGAAGCTGCCGGGGGCGAAGGGCAGGTATTCCTCGTCGGCGGCGACCGCGGGGGGCGGGTTCAGCGCCGCCATGCGGGGCGACAGGTCGCTGCTGACGGTCGCGATCCCGCGCTCGCGCAGCAGCGGCGCCACCACCCCGCGGCCGCCGAGATCGAGCGCCTGGGCAAAGCGCCGGGTGGTGTCGTCCAGGCGGTCGAGCAGGCGCAAAGCCGCCTCGTGCAGCACCGGACGGACCGGCTCCAGCAGGGCGGCGGCGCGTGTGCGCTGGCGGCGCACGGCGCTGCGGTCGAACACGGCCATCGGATCGGACATCGTCCCGATGTGCGCCTGCCGCGGGGTTCTGCCAAGCCGGACATCGGCAGGCGCGGCCCTGCGGTCCCGCCGTCACGGATCGGGGGTGCTGCGCCCCGTATCCCTCCCGGCGAGGGCGAGCGGGGCAAGCGGCCGGACTGTCGCGGGCAACCCGGGGCGCCCATATCAACCGTCGCGGTGCGTGGCTATCCTTCCGCCGGTTTGTCATGGGCCCCCGATGTCCCTGCCGTCCCCAGATCCCGCTGACCCTGCCGCTGGCGCCCGTCTGCTCTCCGGGGCCTCGCGGGTGGTCGGGGGCGCCGGGTTCGCGCTGGGCGGAAGGATCGTGCGGGTGCTGCGCCAGGCGGGGGGCACCGCGCTCGACCTGCTGCTGCCGCCCGCGTGCCTGACCTGCGATGCCGATGTTGTGCTGCACGGCGCGTTCTGTCCGGCCTGTTTCCGCCGCACCGGCTTCGTCACCGAGCCCTGCTGCGTGCGCTGCGGCGTGCCCTTCGCCTTCGCTTCCCAGGGGGATGCATCCGGCCTCTGCCCCGCCTGCGCCATCGCCCCGCCCGCCTTTGCCCGGGCCCGCGCCGCGCTGGTCTATGACGCCCAGGCCCGCGACCTGATCCTGCCCTTCAAACATGCCGACCGGGTGGAGGTGGCCGGGGTGCTCGCCCGGTTGATGGCGCGCGCCGGGGCCGGGTTGTTGCGGGAAGCGGAGGTGCTGGTGCCGGTGCCGCTGCATCGCCGGCGGCTGTTCCAGCGCCGCTACAACCAGGCGGCGCTGCTGGCTTTCGCGCTCGGGCGGCTTGCCCATCGTCCGGTCGTGGCCGATGCGCTGCTGCGCCGCCGGGCCACGGCCAGCCTCGGTGACAAATCGGCGAGCGAGCGGGCTGCCGAGGTCGCCGATGCCTTCGTCCTGCGCGCCGGCCGCGAGGCCCGCGTGGCCGGGCGATCGGTGCTGCTGATCGATGACGTGCTGACCAGCGGTGCCACCGCCGGCGCCTGCGCGCGGGTGCTGCTGGCTGCCGGCGCGGCACGGGTGGACGTGCTTGCCGCCGCCCGGGTGCCCGATCCGCGGCTGCGCTGACCCGCACCGGGTGATCCCCCCGCCCCGTGGTCGCAGCATCGCTCCGGGCGCGCTCGGCTGGCGCCCGAAGCGGTGCCGGTCGCTGGCTTCGGGACCCTGGAGGTTTCCACTGGGCCATGC
>DAICZL010000198.1 GCA_027311165.1 bacterium | reverse complement strand
CTCGACCCGGCCTATCTCGCGGGCTCGGCCGGCAACGCGGCACTGATCGCGCTGACCCGGGCCCTGGGGCGGGCGGGGCCGGAAGACGGGCTGCGGGTGGTCGGGATCAATCCCGGCCCGACCGCGACCGCGCGGATGGAGATGCTGATGCGCGCGCGGGCGGAGCGGACCCTGGGCGATGGCGGGCGCTGGCAGGAACTCTGCGCGGGCATGCCCTTCGGTCGCCCGGCAACGCCTGAGGAAATCGGCGCGGCGGTGGCATTCCTGGCCAGCCCGCGCTCGGCCTACACCACCGGCACCATCCTGACCATCGATGGCGGCATGGCGGGGCATTGAGCAGGCTGCGCGTCCTGGCCGGCCGCGATATCGGGTTTTCGGGAGAACGAGCAGGTTCCGTGCCCCTGGCACCCGCCAGGGACCTGGTGTCCTGCATCGCCCATCGGGACGCACTTTCGAAACGGGAACACTCAGTCAAGACCGAGAGGTGAGAGCATGGGCGCGGAAGACCGGGTGGCACGGCTGGGGCTGAAGATCCCCGATTTCGCCGCCGTCGGCTATTACGGCCAGGGCTATGGCAGCATGAAGCCCCACCACATCACCGGGCGGCTGCTGTTCCTGTCGGGCCATGTCGCGCAGCGCGGCACCGAGGTGGTCGCCGGGCGGCTGGGCGCCGATCTGAGCGTGGCGCAAGGCTATGACGCGGCCAGGCTGACCGGGCTGAACGTGCTGGGGGGCATCCGCCACGCCGTGGGCTCGCTCGACCGGGTGAGCGCGATCGTGCGGAGCCTCAATTTCGTCGTCTGCACCCCCGAATGCACCGAGGTGAACCGTGTCTCGTCCGGCCTGACCGATCTTCTGGCCGAGGTGTTCGGCGAGGCGGCCGGCCTGGGCGGGCGGGCGACGATCGGGGTGATGGCGCTGGCCGGCGGGGTGTGCTTCGAGACCTGGGTGACGGTGGAGCTGGACGGCGCCGCGACGCAATGACGGGCGCCGCGCCCGCTCAGGATGGAAGAGTGCGGCTCAGGCCGCCCGGCTCTCGGCCTCCGCGTTCCTTGCGTCGTAGGCCGCCAGCCTCTGGCGGAACAGCTCGGCGGCAAAGCGGTACAGTGCCTCGTCCAGCGCCACCAGATCGTGCAGCAGGTCGTCGATCTCCGCGTCGTGCTCTTCGGTTGCGACCGGCGCATAGATCGTCGGGGCTTCGGTTGCGAGCTGGTCGGTGACCATGCGCTTTTCGGCCTGTTCGGGCAGCGGCAGGCCGCGCAGCCCGCAGAGCATCGCGACCGAGGCATCGAACTGCTCGAGCAGGCCGAAGCAGCCGAGCTGACTCAGATTGTCCTTGGCGATCTCGAGGATCGTATGGCGATGGTCATCGAAGCGGAACCCCTTGAGGCCGTTCGGGTCAAGGCCCAGCCGGCGCACGGTGTCGGGCACCAGATGGAACAGATAGCGGGTCTGCAGATTGTCGAGCGCGGCATTCTGGCGCACGAACGGGTCCCGCAGATACTCCTTCAGCGGCAGCTTCGCCCGCTCGACGATCGGGCCGAGGCGGGCGTCATCGAGGCGGCGCGATTTATGATAGCGGTATTGGGAGAGAATGCGGGCACGCGGCTCGCGCAGCATCGTGAAGATGAACTTCGCGCCCGGGATCAGCTGCAATTCCCGCAGCGGCATATGGCCCCGATACAGCCGGAAGCGGGCGAGAAAGCCCACCGGATAGGCCCGCAGACGCAACTGGTCGGGGAAAATCTGGCCGCGCGGATAATGCCTGTCGAGGATGCTCGTGATGCTGGTTCCGCCGGTCTTGGGGATATGCATGAACACCAGCTTCTCCACCGCGAGATCCTGGCCGGCGTTGCGCAGGTCGCTGTTCAGGCTGGCATAGTAACGGCCAAATGCCTCCGATCGGAAAATAGCATCCCGCAAGGAGTCCGGGTTGTCGTTCTGGGCGAGCAGCGCATCGAGCGTCGCCTCCGGGGCCGGCTTGCCGCCCATGAGCAGGGCGTAGAGACCGGCCGCATCCTCACGTGTCATAGACATCGACATCTCCCCGATTAGCTGCTTGCAGTTCCGAACCGGCGCGACCAACCGCTGTACGGTGGACCGGCCTGTTCATGACGGCACCCGTCCCCCCTGAGCGCATCGTGATCGGCGCCCATCCTGGAGTGGCCGAGGGTTCCGAGTTGTGCCGCATGGCGACAGACTGCATCTGGGGGTTGCTTTGAAGGATGGGCCAATCAGCAATCGGCCGCACCCAGAAAATTCGCACCACCGACTCAGCCCAACACAAAGCCCACGGCAATTTTCGATTGTTCCGGCCTAGAAGTTTGCGCGCATACCTGGTCGGCCGATCATGCCGCCACCTGCGCGCTTGATGATCGTGCGCGGCTTCCCGCGAGCCTTCGGCCGATGAGCCCGCTTGCCGGTCAGGCCTGCCCATCGCCGGGTTTTGCGAGGCTGCGGCACCGGAGATCGACAGGGTCTGCAGCCGGTGCCGAGACATCGGCGTCGCGACCAGGCGCCGGCGATCAGCGGCCAGGATCCTCTCCTGTGCCAGAGGCCGTGTCCCCATCTGCCGAATTTCTTCCCTCTGCAGCATCGTGTCCGTCTTGGTCCTCATCGGTCTCGCAACTTACGGTTCAGCGACAGTGGCTGGCTACCCTGACCGATCGAGCCGAACACGCGAGTTTCATCGAAGCACAAATCTGTCGCTCGCCCGGTGGGCGAGATGGTTATCAACTCTGTGATGACAACGCCATCTCATGCCTGCTCCGCGCCGAGTTGCCGGAAAATCGATCCCTCCCGGAAGCCCTCACCCATACCGTGAACCGGACCGGATCGGGAAATCAAAACTTCGCCAGGAAATTGTTCCGTTTACTTAACTATATGTCGATAATGGCCCAAACACCCATTTGATGTAAAATGCTCTTGAATAAGGGCGCATTTGAATAGGATTTACTTGCCATTATTGTTGCTGATTATATGTGTTGTATTATTATTGTAATTGCTCTCCCCACTATTGCCGCGGCCTCGCGCGCTGACGCGGTGGCCAGCACGTTGCGAAGGTCGCCGAGGACGCAGCGGCCGTTGGTCACCTTGCGGAAGATCACGCTCGGCCGCAGCGCGCTCGCAGGCGTTGGTGGTGGCCGACACGGCGCGATCGGTCGCGAACAGGAACAGATGCGCGCGGTCGCGGGTGATGCGACAGCGCAATTTCCCGGCGGCCTCGCCGCGTCGTGGCAGCGCCATCACACGCGTCAGCCTGCGTTCCAGATCGGCTTGGTAGTGCGCGGGCGTGGTGTCGCGCCGCGTGCCTCCTCGCCGCCCGATGGCGATCGCGCGCAGCAGCAGGCGCCTGAACGCGCACGCGAACCCGTCATCGCCGCAAGTGATGGCGAATTGCATGTCGCGCAACAGAGGGGCGAGGCACATTTGCCAGGCCTTGGCATGGCCGCGCTAGGCGCCGAAGCCGTCGGAAATCCAAACCCGCGGGCGATGCGCGCCGAACAGCGCGCGGACCGCCTCGGCGCCCCGGCTGGGGCGGATCACATGCAGCACGCACGCAGTGGTGACAACAACCCATTCCCGATCTGTCTTCTTCATCACCCGCACCGAAGTCTGGTCGGGGGCGACCACATCCGACGCGGTGATCGTCGCGGCGATGGAAGATGCGGCCGCCTCCAGGGGGGCTCGCGCGCGGGCGAGGAGGTTGCAGAGCGCGCCTTCGCTGATCGACAGGCCGAACATCTCGGCGAACCGGCAGCGCAGCCGTTCGATGCCGATCACCTGGGCATAATGCAGGGAGACCGCGATGGCCTCGATGGACTTGCCGAACGGCGAGCCGGGCCCCAGACCTTCCGGCGCGGTGGCGAGGGCGCGTTCGCCGCAACAAGCGCACACGGGTGACGTCCGGCCTGACCGGCGGCAGTTCGATGCGGCCGTGGACCTGTTGCGGCGTCTGAGGCTCACCCGCCCAGGCGGCGGCGCCGTGCGGGCAGTCGTCGCGCCGGCCATCCACGACGCGGTCGGGGTTGGGATCGAGCGCGCGGCCGAAACCGGGGCGGCTCCTGCGCGGGCTTCCTGCCGGTCGGCTGATCGTCGGAGCTCCGGCCCCTGGACAGCGGGCAGCGAGGCATTGTCCGGCGTCCTGGGCGGCTTCTCCAGCCGCGCCAGCCGCGCTTCCAATTCGGCGATCCGCGCCAGCGCCGCTTCCAACTGGCCGATGAGCGGCAGCAGAGACAGGATCGGCGCGTCCTTCTCGGCAACCGTCAGCTTGGCGAGAGCAACATCCGATCAGATGGATGAATCTGATCGGATAAAATTGTTCGGTAGAACAGAGAGTAAGAGCGGTGGCCGATCGTCTATCAGATCGGGCACCGCTCCAGGTCAATCTCGGGCGTCACCTCGACCTTGACTCCGGTCGCCCGTAATCGCGTCAACCAGCTTTGTCCTCATGCCGACCGTGGAGCCTCGAACCGGCGGCGGATAGCCGGTTGAGCAATTACTTATTATTATGGAAATATTGGGATTATTTAAGTCGTCAACCGGCAGATCATCCGGCATACTGGCGCAGAGGCTGCCCTGGGGCGCCGATGCGCGTCGCTGGTGCCGGAGGCTCCGACGCGACGCTGATCGCTCGCAGCCGGGATGGCAGGTCGGGGCGCCAGGCCGCGGCCGCCATCGGGCCGTCCATGCACAGCGACCGCTTGCCCGACCGGGCCAGAAGTGCTGCAAGCGATGCACCATGACCCCACTTCAAACCGACGCCTTGCACGCCGAGCGACTGCTGATCCTGGATTTCGGCAGCCAGCTCACCCAGCTGATCGCCCGCCGCGTGCGCGAACAGGGTGTGTATTGCGAGATCTGGCCGTTCAACGCGACCGCCGAGCGCATCGCGGCCTTCGCCCCCCGCGCGATCATCCTTTCGGGCGGCCCGGCGAGCGTAACCGAAGGCGCCTCGCCCCGCGCGCCGAGGCTGGTGTTCGAGCTCGGCGTGCCGGTGCTCGGCATCTGCTACGGCATGCAGACAATGTGCGCCCAGCTCGGCGGCGAGGTCGAAGGCTCCGACCATCGCGAATTCGGCCGCGCCTTCGTCGATCTGACCGGCGATTGCGCGCTGTTCCGGGGCGTCTGGGCCAAAGGCGGGCGGGAACTGGTGTGGATGAGCCATGGCGACCGGGTGACCCGCCTGCCGCCGGGCTTTCAGTCCGTTGCCACGAGCGAGGGCGCACCCTTCGCCGCCGTCGCCGACGAGGCACGCCGCTTCTACGGCGTGCTGTTCCACCCGGAAGTGGTGCACACCCCCCATGGTGGTGCGTTGCTGGCCACCTTCGCCCGCGAGGTCGCCGGCCTGTCCGGCGGCTGGACCATGGGCGGCTTCCGCGCGGCCGCGATCGCGCGCATCCGCGCCGAGGTGGGCTCCGGCCGGGTGGTCTGCGGCCTGTCGGGCGGGGTGGATTCCTCGGTGGCCGCGGTGCTGATCCACGAAGCGATCGGCGCGCAGCTCACCTGCATCTTCGTCGATCACGGCCTGCTGCGCGCCGGCGAGGCCGAAGAGGTGGTGGATACTTTCCGGGAACGCTTCAACATCCGGCTGATCCACCGCGATGCCACGGCCGAATTCCTCGATGCGCTGGACGGCGTGAGCGACCCCGAGGCCAAGCGCAAGACGATCGGCCGGGTGTTCATCGACGTGTTCGAGGACGAGGCGGCGCGGCTGGGCGGGGCGGAGTTCCTGGCCCAGGGCACGCTATATCCAGATGTGATCGAGAGTGTCTCGTTCACTGGCGGCCCGAGCGTGACCATCAAGTCGCACCACAACGTGGGTGGGCTGCCCGAGCGGATGCGCATGAAGCTGGTCGAGCCGCTGCGCGAGCTATTCAAGGACGAGGTCCGGGCGCTGGGCCGCGAACTCGGCCTGCCCGAGGCGATCGTGGGGCGCCACCCCTTCCCCGGCCCGGGCCTCGCGATCCGCATCCCTGGCGCGCTCAGCCGCGACAAGCTCGACCTGCTGCGCCGGGTGGATACGATCTTCCTCGACGAAATCCGGGCCGCCGGGCTGTACGATCAGATCTGGCAGGCGTTCGCGGTGCTGCTACCGGTGCGTACTGTTGGGGTGATGGGCGACGGGCGCACCTACGACCACGCCTGCGCGCTGCGCGCAGTCACCAGCACCGATGGCATGACGGCGGACGTCTATCCGTTCGAGGCCGGGTTCCTCGCGCGTGTCGCCGGACGGATCGTCAATGAGGTGCGAGGGATCAACCGGGTGACCTACGACATCACCAGCAAGCCTCCTGGAACGATTGAGTGGGAGTAGGGGAGTAGCGTAGTCCAGCGTAGGTTGGCGTGGAATATCGTATAAAAAACAGCAGCTTAACTTCTCTTCCGTTGACGATATGAACTCGATGGTCAATCTGCGACGCGATTTGCTAAACAGCAGAATTATTTGATGAAACATATTTTGGCGGCCGTTGGGATTGGCCACAGCCAAACCATTTGACGGTAATTCTGACGGTCTGCGAATGCGCCCGAGTGACGCCAACCGAAAATACCGTCAAATCGCCAGGCTGGGCCTGACGGTATTTTTGGTTCGCTAGGACGCGCTTTCCCGATCGGGAAATTTTGTCTCTGGCGTTACCCAAAATCGCTGATCTTTCCAGAACGGTAAAGTTGGCGAGGCCGGTTCGTACGCCAACGACAGCATTCGGGCTGAGATCAGAGGGAAAAAACCGAGTCAATCACGACGGCGCTGGATGGCGCTCTTGGCGACGACGCCGGCCGACGAACTGCTGGCGCTGCCGATGCTCCAGCCCGATCAAGTGACGGACCCGCTCAACGCCTATCAGCTTTCCAAGCGCGGTAACGCCCTGCGCGTGAAGGCAGAGGCCGTCCGCTGGGGCAAGCGCGGCGCGCGCGTCAACACCATCAGCCCGGGCATCATCATGACGCCCCTGGCCAACGATGAATTGAGCGGCCCTCGTGGTGAAGGCTACCGGCGGATGATCGACCTTTCGCCGGTCGGCCGCGCCGGCACGCCCGATGAGGTCGGTACGGTCGGGGCGCTCCTGATGGGCGCGGACGGCGCCTTCATCACCGGCAGCGATTTCCTGATGGATGGCGGCGTAACCGCCAGCTTCTTCTTCGGTGAACTGGCTCCCAAGGCATGACGATGAAAATCCTGCGCAACGGCTCGACCGCCTCCCGCAAGGGGCCTGCCGAGACCTTCATGAACGCCATCAGCGCGCTGGTTGGCTGGATTGTGCGAACCGGAAGCCGGCCACCTGCCGCGCCCAGGAAGTAAAACGGACTTGAAAAATTCGCTCTCGCGGCATTGTCCTCTGAACAGGCCATCGCGCCGGCGGTGCAGTCAGGTTCCAAAAATGCTCCCGACCACACTGTGCAGATCGAACGCGTACCGCGGTCAAACGGTTCCAGGTGCCCCCGGTATTGCAGCCCTGTCGGATCACGCGAGAAATCGGGGCCGGGACGATTGGCGCGGGGTGGCCACAAGCCTAGGGTCAATCCATGACCTGGCAAAACATTCGCATCTCCCGGTTCGGTGGTCCCGAGGTCCTGGAACTGGTCGAGCAGACAGCGATCCCCGCTCCCGGTCCTGGCGAGGTCCGCATCAAGGTGCTGGCCGCCGGCACCGGCTTTACAGACAGTTTCATCCGTCGCGGCCGCTACCCGGACTACAAGGGAAAGCTGCCCTTCACGCCGGGCTACGAACTCGTCGGGGTCATCGACAAGACAGGACCTGGCCGGACCCTGCCACATGAGGGCGAGTTGGTCGCTGCGCTCAGCGTAACCGGTGGCTACGGGCAGTATTACGTCGGTCCCGCGCGCTTCCTCGTGCCGGTTCCAGAGGGCCTCGATCCCGCCGAAGCGGTGTGCATCCCGCTTGCCTATCTCACCGCGTTCCAGATGCTGACCCGTGTCTGCCGGCTGCCACCGGGTGCGACAATCCTGGTGATCGGTGCGTCCGGCAGCGTCGGCACGGCTTTCCTCGACCTTGCGCGCCATCTTGGCCTGAAGGCGATCGGCACCTGCTCGGCCGGAAACACGCACGCGGTGGAGCGCTTCGGCGCCACCGCAATCGACTATCGTGCCGGCGACTCCGTCAGGACCGTGCAGCAGATCACCGCGGGAGGAAAAGGCGGAGTCGATGCCGCATTCGATGCCATCGGCGGCGCGCATTTCGCACGCTCGTTCGCCTGTCTCGCAGCCGGCGGCATGCTGGTCGGCTATGGATCTCAAGCAATGGCCGTCGGCGACGAAGGGCTGCTTTCCGCGGGGCTCGGCCTCGTGCGCCTCAAACTCTGGGGCGCGTTGCGCTGGCTGTTCGGCGGCCGTCACACGGCCTGGTACAGCATCACCGATCGCCGGCTGACGCAGCCCGAGGAATTCAAGGCCGATATGGCAAGCCTGTTCGGTCTGCTGCGCGAAGGCGCCATCCATCCGGTCGTGATCGACCGGCTGCCGCTTTCGGCTGCGCGCGATGTGCATGCGCGCATCGATGCCGGCGGGCTTGGCGGCAAGATCGTTCTGCTTCCCTGGGGCACATCATGACGAGACATCTGTCCCCTGCCCACAAGCTTCCTGGCTCTGTCACCGCCCGCGCATCAGCGGTTCCCAAGATGGAGCGCACGACCAGGCACCGGCACGATCGCGGCTTCCTGCCATGGGGGATATCCCTCGGGCCTGACTGGCGCTCCTCATCGGTTCATACCAAGGCCCCATCGCCGAATCGCCTAGCGAGACACTGCACCCGCAGCAAGACATCAAGCGCCTTGGCCTGCTGACGCCGAACCCTTCATCCACCCGCACGGCCGACGATCAAGCCACGCGGGCGCGAGATCGGCCTCACCCGGCCTCCATTCGTCCCCGCGCCGAGGCATGCCGCCCTTTCGCTTCGACCATCGGCGCGACCTCGCCCAACAACATGCGCGGCATGTTGACATAGACAGTCTCGTACTGTCCGGGCGCCACGCGATAGGTTTCGTGAAAGATGCCGACATCGCCATTGCTTCCGATCGCCCGGTTGAACGCCGCCCAGGCAGGGAGATGCGCTCGCTCGCGCGCACCGGCATAGGCCTCAAGGTCCTCGAACGACCGCCAGTACTGGATCACCACGATCATGCGCCCGAACCAGGTCCTGGCACCGAGAAAGCCGAGTTCCGGGCGCGGATAAAGCTCGGTGAGCATGTTCCTCATGGCGAGGATGAGCGGGAACCAACGGTGCGGTTTCCAGAGCCTGTTGATCCGCATGCCGATGATGAAGACAGCAAACGGCTCGTCGTGTTGCGCCGTCCAGCGCCCTCTCAGAATGTCCGTCAACTGCTTCCCCTGTCCAAAGCCTATCGCCGGCCTGCAAAGAGGCGATGCTCAACGACTCTCCGGAACGCGCAATACAATGCGCGACCGGCCGGGCGCGCTTCGGACGCAGATGCCCGTGTCGCCGCCCCGTCCGTTCGCACCATAAGGCTGCACCGTGCAAACGGGTCGCGCCGTCGCCACAACCGAGTGAGGCCCAAGATCCCGATCTGACCGGAGACCACCCGGGCCTCGACGAGCGCCCCGCGCGGGGACAACCTGCCCGCAGGATCACCCACGCCCGCTTCGGCGCAGACCTGGCCTCGCCCGGCGCCCCTCGGCCCGGCCGCCTGCCCGGCCCGGCCGAGGGGAAGGCTGCGAGGCTCAGTCCACCTTTTCGGCCAGCAGGTCGGCGATGCACGAATCGATCTGATGTCGATCCGAATCCGTCAGGCAGAACATCGCGAAATGCGCCAGCAGACTGTCAACGACGCGAAATTTGCTGTTGGGAATGAGCTTCTGCTCCGCTTCGCAGTCGGCGGGCGGGAAGAACATGTCCCGCGAGAACGGCACGACATAGGTCTTTGCCTTGATCCGACCGAGCGCCGCCTTCAGATCCCCTCCGCTATGGCGGCTGACATCGCCATGGCGCCATTTCCACCCCATCCAGATCAGGTTGTTGGGGTCCATCGGCGCGAAATACGCCTCCCAGAAGCGATGCAGGAAATCCTCGAGCGAACTGAAGCCGAGTGGCCGCCAGGCCTCCTGATTGTAGAAATCCTGGCACAATCCCATCACCGACCAGATCTGCGCATGCCGGCGCAGGCCGACATGAACATCGTTCTGATGTTCATAAAACCCGCCATTCCACGCCGGATCGGATTTCAGCGCGTCTTCGTGCGACCGAACGAAGATGTAGTCATGCGGGGTCGTCTTGGCGGTACCGGCGAAGGGCAGCGCGCGCTTGACCATGTCGGGGAAGCGGACCGCCCATTCATAGGTCTGTTCCGCACCCATCGACCAGCCGAGCACGAGCTCGAGCCGCCTGATGCCGAAATGCTCGGTCAGCAGCCGGTGCTGCGCGCGCACGTCGTCGCCGATGGTGACATTGGGAAATGCACCGCCGTTGAACGGCGCGGGCGTGTTGCTCGGCGAGGAAGAGAAGCCGTTGGCAAACTGCCCGGGCAGAATGACGAAGTATTTGCGGGGATCGATCGGCCGCCCCTCACCGATGAAGATCTCCATCGAGGCCGAAGTGCCCGACCACATATGCGGGAACAGGATGACATTGTCCTTGGCCTCGTTCAGCGTCCCGCGTGTTTTGAAAGCGAGCTTAGCGGCGGGCAGGGTGATGCCACCCTCCAGCGGAAAATCTCCGAGTTCGAAGATCTCGTGCTTGCCGTGCCGTTCCTCGGAATAGTAGTTGCTGCGCGTCATCGACAGTCTCCCCCAGTGTTCTTTAAGCGTGATTGTTCTGTTTAGCCCGGACGAAGCCTAACGCTCCGTGCTTTGCTTGCCAAGCCGCGCTCCGCAGCGCGCAGCCGGGCCATCCAACGGGCGAGAAGCCCAGGAACCGGGACAGTCCGGATGACCGGGAGTTGCATCCGGCAGGCCCGAGGCTACGCCCCGACGGCAGCGTTCGGCATCGGGCCGCCCATACGTAACGGCATCAGATTTTTTCCGGATGGTCGTCCACTGCGAAGCGTGCGTGATGCGAAGCGCAAAGCGGGCGGGCGTTCCCCTGCCGACAGGTCCGTCGGACGTTGACGGTGGATGCGATCGGCATCCAAGACCGCGGCTACACCACCTTCCCGAACAACACGCCGATCCCTGTGGTGAGAGCCATCGCCAAGGCGCCCCAGAACATCACGCGGAGGGTCGGCCGCAGTACTCCGGCACCACCGGCCCTGGCGCCGACCATGCCGAGCAGCGCCAGAAGCAGCAGTGAGCCGATGGCGACCATGGGCAGCAGCAGACTGGCGGGGGAGATCAGAACCAGAACCAGAGGCAACAGCCCACCGGCCGTGAAAGTACCCGCCGATGCCAGGGCGGCCTGGACCGGACGTGCGGTCGTGGCCTCCGAGATCCCGAGTTCGTCACGGGCATGAGCACCCAGCGCATCCTTGGCCATGATCTGAAGCGCGACCTGGCGAGCCAGCCCGATCTCCACGCCGCGATCGGCATAGATCTGCGCGAGTTCCTCCCTCTCATGCTCCGGATCGCTCGCGAGTTCCGCAATCTCGCGTGCGAGATCGGCATTCTCAGTATCGGACTGCGCGCTGACCGAGACATATTCGCCCGCCGCCATCGACATCGCCCCGGCCACCAACCCGGCGACGCCGGCGGTCAGTGCTGCGGTGGCGTCGGAGGCGGCCGAGGCGACGCCGAGGATCAGGCTGGCCGTCGAGATGATCCCGTCATTTGCGCCCAGCACCGCGGCCCTCAACCAGCCGATACGGGCAACGAGGTGGACTTCCCGGTGGAGCGGTCTCATGGATGGATGCCCTTCTGCACAATTCGCCGCCATATCACGCCGATCAGATCGTTCACGACGATGCAGGCCAGCGCGGCGGCGGCGGCTTCCGCCAGGCGTGGCCATCCGAGAGGCGCGAAGCCGAACAGGCCGCGCAGCCAAGGGATCGAGATCGCCAGGATCAGGGCGGTGGTGGTCGTGATGATGACGAACACCAGCGCGCGGTTCGGCCGGGCGAGCACGCGGAAGGCGCTCGCCGTCGTCGATCGGTTGGTCAGCACCAGGCCGAGATTGCCGATCACCAGCGTCACGAAGGCCATGCCGCGCGCTACCTGCTCGCCATGCTGGTCGTTGATCCCGAGCCGGTAGATGCCGAGTGCCGCGAACAGGACGACGACGCCCTGCAGCAGCCCATGCAGCAGCAGGGCCGTGTCGAACAGCGGTGCATCCGGCTTGCGCGGGGGGCGGGCCATGATGCCGGGTTCTTCCGGCTCCGCCTCGAACACGATCGAGGAGACCGGGTCGATCACCAGTTCCAGAAACACCACATGGATCGGGCCGAGCACCATCGGCCATCCGAGCAGGACCGGCAGCAGCGACATGCCGGCGATCGGGACATGTACGGCCAGAATATACCCGATGGCCTTCCGTAGATTATCGTCTATGCGCCGGCCAAGCCGCACCGCGGTGACCAGACTCGCGAAATTGTCGTCGAGCAGCACGAGCGAGGCGGCCTCGCGAGCCACATCGGTGCCGCGCCCGCCCATGGCGACGCCGATATGCGCGGCCTTCAGCGAGGGCGCATCGTTGACCCCATCTCCGGTCATCGCCACCACCTAGCCCGATGCGGCGAAGGCCTGCACCAGCCGGAGTTTCTGCTCGGGCATGATCCGGGCGAACACGTTGGTTTCCGCGAGAAGCGCCTTGAACTGCGCATCGTCGAGGCCTGCCATTTCGGTCCCGGTCAGAACCGTGCCGGCGGTGATGCCGGCCTGTTTCGCGATCGTCAGCGCCGTCGCCGGGTGATCGCCGGTGATCATCACCACGCGGATGCCGCCGCCCGCGCAGGCCTGCACGGCGGCCGGCACTTCCGGACGCAGCGGGTCGGCAAGACCCACCAGGCCCAGGAAGCGGAACGCGAAATCACGCTGCGTCGGCGGAAACTGCTCCGTGGGCCAGCTCGCTCGGGCGACGGCCAGCACGCGCAGGCCCTGAATCGCCAGGGTCGCGACATCGCGGCGTGCCGCTTCGATCTTCTCAGCAGACAGGTGACAGAGCTCGGCGATCGCCTCGGGCGCGCCTTTGGCGGCCGCAACGAATCCGCTGCCGGTCTGCCACACCTCGGTCATCGCCAGCAAGGCTGGCTGCAGCGGGTAGAGTTGCCGCAGCACCCACTCGGGATGGTCATGTTCGGTCCGCCTGAGAAACCGATCGCCCAGGTCGGAAAACGCGCGCTCCATCGGATCGAACGGGTCAGGGCGGCTCGCCAGGATGGAGGTCTCGACGAGTTCGTGAAGCCGTTCCGGCAATTCGGGGGCAGCCGATGTGGCTGGTGTCCAGGACTGGCCGTCCGCCACCAGGGCCGCAACGCTCATCCGGTTCACGGTCAAAGTGCCGGTCTTGTCGGTGCACAGCACGCTCACCGCGCCCAATGCCTCGATGGCGGCCGGGCGGCGGGCCAGCACTTTGTTCTGCGAAATCCGCCACGCGCCGAGCACCAGAAACACCGTCAGGACGAGCGGGAACTCCTCCGGCAAGGTGGCCATGGCCAGAGTGATGCCCGCGAGGATGCCCCTGACCCATTCGCCGTGCAGCAACCCGTAGACGATCGCGAGCACGACCGATGATCCGATGCCGAGAGCGGCGAAGATCGTGACCAGCCTGCGGGTCTGGATCTGCAGCGGCGTTGGCGCGCTCTCGACCGCCCCCAGCGATGTCCCGATGCGGCCGATCTCGGTGCGCGCGCCGGTGGCGAGCACCCGGGCGAGCCCGGTGCCGCGCACGATCAGGCTGCCCGACCAGACATTGGCGCTGTCATCCCCGCCGGGCCGCATGTCGGCCGTGCCGGTGACGGCCGCCATCTTGCGCACCGGGACCGATTCCCCCGTCAGCATCGACTCATCGGCCTGCAGATCGGCGACCTCGATCAGCCTGGCATCCGCAGGCACCCGGTCGCCTTCGACGAGAACCACGATGTCCCCGACGACGATGTCCGCCCCGGGGATCCGTTGTCGTGCACCGTCGCGGATCACCATGGCGGTCGGGCTGGTGAGATCCTTCAGCGCCGCAAGCGCACGCTCGGTCCGGCTCTCCTGCACGACGACGAGAACGACATTCAGCATCGCGAAGGCCAGCAGGATCAGCGCCTCGGCAAGATCCCCGATCAGCAGATAGACGACACCGGCGCCGAGCAGAAGCTGCAGCATCGGCTCACGAACCGCTTCCAGAACAATGCGCGGGATGCTGCGCTGGCGCTCCTGCGGCAGTTCGTTCCGCCCATCCCGATGCAGGCGCTCAGCGGCATCGGCGGCGGTCAGGCCTGGTTCCGGCACGGCAGGGATCGGACGGGGATCGAGCAGGGGATTCATCGCGTCTGCTCCAATGCCGGTTTGCCCCCGGCGCCTTGCGTCTTCCCCGCCTCCGCCGCCTGGCCGGGCCCCTCCGGCATGGGGCGAAGGGCGGCGACGGCCATGGGATCAGGGACGAGGCCCGCGCAACGCCCCCCGGCAAGGCCGGCAGGCCGCACGGGAAAATCGGCGGGATCGCTTTGGATTGCCTCCTGGATCGTTCCCATGGGTCTCGATCACCTCGATCCGGCTGCCGCTTGTCCGCCTCCCCGGCTGCGATGCCCTTCAGCAGAGGGCGGCCTGGGTCGCTCTCTCCTGGGTTCGTGCCGCCTTCTTCAGGCCCGCGCCGCCACCAGCCCCCCGCCTGCCACCAACCCCGCGGCCAGCAACGTGGTTCCGGTCATCGGCGCCATGC
>DAICZL010000196.1 GCA_027311165.1 bacterium | reverse complement strand
GGGCGGCACGTTCGTACATCTGCTTGTACCGCTCGGCGGTGACGTGGGCGTGGGCGGCGATCTCGGGACGCACCGGGAAGAGATGGGTGTCGGCGGGATGCGAATCGGACATGGAGAAGGTTCCCTCGGTGTGATTATGAGGCCGCCGGGAATTGCCGCCCGGGGAGTCGGATTACGGGCGAGGCTAGGCCCCGGGCGGGGCCGGTTCAAGCGTGGCGGCGATCACGGCGCCCGTTACGCCCCGCGACGGGGGAACGGGCGCCGGACGGACGGTTAGGCGCGCGGCATCAAGCGCGGGCGCCGATCGGCAGCACGGTCTTGCCGTGGGTCTCGTTGATGACCTCGGCGGCGGCCAGGTAGAAGGCCAGCACCGCGGTCACGAGGCCCATGTAGCCGCCCAGCGGATGCAGCGCCGGCATGCCGAGCAGATCGCCGAAGCCAAGCAGGGCGAAGGTGATCCAGAGGGCGAGGAAGATCAGCATCACCGCGCGGTTCAGCGCCAGCGAGGCGATCCACATGTAGAACGTGAACACGCCCCACATCAGCAGCCACCAGCCCACGAAGGGGGCCGGCACGCCGGCGGCGAAGAAATGCACGAACAGCGCGAAGGTCCACCAGAACGCGCCGTACGAGCAGAAGGCGACGAAGCCGAAGGTGTTGCCCTTGGCCATTTCCATCAGCCCGGCGAAGAATTGCGCGGTGCCGCCATAGGCGAAGGCGGAGGCGAGCACCAGCGGTACGGCGGCGCCGGTGCACCAGCCGACGTTCACCATGCTGAGCATCCAGGTGGTGAGCGCAAAGCCGGTCAGCCCCAACGGGGCCGGGTTGGCGAGTTTCATTCTGTTATGTCTCCCTCGTCGTGTTGGCGGGCCGTTTATGGACTGGCGTTATCGTTGGATGGTCTGAACCCGGCGACGTCCGACGCGGCCCCGTCGGGGTGCAACCGGTTCGTCACGTTAGCTGGTGGATCGGCCCGCCGCCAGCATTGATATGGATCAACATCGTCCGGTGGCCCCCGGGCCTATCCCGCCGGCCGCCGCCCCGAATCCGCCGGTACCCGGATCGTCCCATCGTTGATCTCGATCAATACCGGCGTCAGCGCGGCGCCATAGCAGGGGCCGCGCAGGCACACCCCGTCGGCGATGCGGAAGGTCGCGCCATGGGTGCCGCAGACGATGTGGGCGCGATCGGCCGAGAGGAACCGGTCGGTGGTCCATTCCAGCGAGACGCCGAGATGCGGACAGGAATTGACATAGACATGCACCTCCCCGCCCCGACGCACCGCGAACAGCCCGGCGAAGCCCGGCGCGGCTGGCGGGAAGCCGCGGGCGGCATCCTCGGGGATTTCGTCGATCCGGCAGAGCCGCCGCCAGGCTTCGGGCGGCGGCGGTATCAGGTCTTCCATCCGCCCATCCGGCAGAGTTCGGCCCAATGCGCCGCCGAGACCGGCATCACCGAGAGCCGGGACTGGCGTATCAGCGGCAGTTCCGCGAGCGCCGGTGTCGCCTTGATCGTGGCCAGTCCGACCGGGCGCGGCATCTGGCCGACCGCGCGCATATCGACCGCGACCCAGTCCCCGGCCTCGGCGGTGGGATCGGGGTATGCC
>DAICZL010000189.1 GCA_027311165.1 bacterium | reverse complement strand
CGGGTGGGGTTGCCGCCTCGGCGAGCCAGGAACTCGCGGCACCGGCGATCGAAGGCGCCGCGGCCCGCACAAGGGCGATGGTCTTGACGCTGAGCAGGGCCGCCATCGCCATCATGGTCACCGGCAGCAGCCGCGGCATGGGGATACGGAGGATCATCGGGCCATCCGCAGGGCTTTCAGCAGATCACGTTCGGCCTGGCTGCGCACCCGCCCCGGCTCCCCCGGCTCGGCGGCCGCGGGGGCGAAGGCATCGGGCGCGAACCGGCCACCCTCGCCGCCACCGGCGCGGGATGCGTCGCGGCCGAGCAGGGCATCAGCGGACCGGGCCGCATCGCCGACCGGGCGGCCGGCGCGGACCAGCGCATCGATACGGTCGGCGAGGCGCTCCCCCCGCTCGGTCAGGAAGCCCAGATCATCGCGCAGCGCGGTGGCGCTTTCGATCTGGCGGGCGATCTGACGGCCCGCCCCGTCGGCCGCGGCGCGCAGCCGCTCGATCCCGGCCTCGGCCTGGCGGGTGCTCTCGTTGAAGCCGTTCACCAGCCCGTCGAGCGCGGCGCGGTCGCGCTTGAGCACACCGAGCGCCCGCTCCAGCCGGATCGCGTGCACCAGCGTCGCCGCCAGCAAACCGATCAAGACGATCTCAATCAGCCATTCCATGACCTGCATCCTGCCGGCTCGGGGTTAGCAATCCGTCACCACGGACCGATCGGCGGGTGCGCCAGCGCAGCGTCCGTGCCGGTCCGGTCATCGGTGGATCACGGGTCGTCGGGCAACGGACGGTCGATCTCGCGTTCGATTCGCACCGCCACGCGGTTCTTCCGCCGTCCGACGCGCCCCTCGAACAGGGCCACCGTGCCGCAGCGCAGCGCGATCGTCGCGCCAGGCAGACAGTTCAGCGTCACCCGGCTGCCGGGGCGCAGCGCCATCACTTCGGACAGGCGCATCACCTGCTCGTCCAGCACCGCCTCCAGTTCGACATCGGTGTTCCACAGCTCCTCGGCGAGATGCGTCTCCCAGATCGAATCGCGGCCGAATTTCTCGCCCATGAACTGCTGCAGCAGCAGTTCCCGCACCGGCTCCAGCGTCGCGTAAGGCAGCATCAGTTCCAGCCTGCCGCCGCGATCCTCCATGTCGATGCGCAGCCGCACCAGCACCGTCGCATTGGACAGGCGCGAGATGGTGGCGAAGCGCGGATTGACCTCCAGCCGCTCGAAGCGGAAGGTCACCGGGCAGAGCGGATCGAAACTCGCGCTGAGATCAGCGAGCACGACCTGGATCAGCCGCTCGACCAGGGTGCGTTCGATGGTGGTGTAGGGCCGCCCCTCGATGCGCATCGCCGCGGTGCCGCGCCGCCCGCCCAGCAGCACATCGACGATCGAGTAGATCATCGCGCTGTCGATGACCATCAGCCCGTAATTATCCCACTCATCGGCCTTGAACACCGCCAGCATCGCCGGCAGCGGGATCGAGTTGAGATAGTCGCCGAAACGCAGCGAGAGGATGTTGTCGATGCTGACTTCGACGTTGTCGGAGGTGAAGTTGCGCAGGCTGGTGGACATGATGCGCACCAGCCGGTCGAAGACGATCTCCAGCATCGGCAGGCGCTCGTAGGAGACGAGGCCGGAGCTGATGATCTTCTGCATGCCAGTACGGGTATCGCCGCCGCCGGCACCGTCGTCGAAGCCGAGCAGACTGTCGATCTCGGCCTGGTTGAGCACCCGTGTCGGCTGCTCCTGCGCGCCATCGGTGCCGGCCGACCCGGCGCCGGCGGCATCGGTCTCCGCCCCCCAGGCGGCAGCGAGTTCCTCTTCGGTGGGCTCGTCCGGCGGGCTCACTGGATCAGCAGTTCGATGAACAGGACGTCGATCACCTTGACCGGCGCGACCGCGAGGCTCGCCCGGGCGATCAGCTCCTCACGCAACCGCCAGGTGCCGATCGAGCCGCGCAGCTCCTCGGGCCGCATCTCACGCAGATAGGTCTGGAACAGATCCTGCAGCCGCGGCATCGCCGCCTGCACCGCCGCCACCTCCTCCTGCTTGGCGACCTCGATCCGCGCACGCAGCTTGACATAGCTGGTCTTGCGCGCGCCGGCATTGAGATTGGCGATCATCTCCGGCATCTCGACGAACACC
>DAICZL010000166.1 GCA_027311165.1 bacterium | reverse complement strand
CTGTCGGGCAAAGGCCGCCGGGCCGGGCAGCGCCAGCGCAGCGGCGAGCAGCCCCGCTGTCAGACGTGCCAACCAATGGCCGTGACTGCGCCCGATGCGGGGAAGCCGATCGTCGATGGCGTTCGCGAGCATCATGGCGGTCAGGCTCCTTTGTCCTTCACAGCGCGTTCACACCGAACGTCCCGACGGTCTTGAAGGTGACCTGCAACAGGAAAATCGTCTCGCCATGATCGAAATCGATCGATGTATAGCGCCGGTTGAAGTCGGCGTCGAAGATGAAACACTCGTCCTCGTAAGTTCCCCGCGCGTCCAGGCTGACCATCTGGTTGGTCTGGAGATTCCGCCGCACCGAGGTAGAGAACCGCCAATGGCCGAACTTGGTCGATGCGCCGAGGGTGATTTCGTTGCGTGGCAGGAAATAGCTGGCCGGCGGCGGCCCGGCCTGATCATACAGGTAGAACGGGTTGGTGTTGGTATAAAGATAGCCGCCGGTCACGGTGAACAGCGACTGCCCTATGCTTGCCAGGGCATCGGCGCTGTGCACCGCGAGGTCCTGGTTGCCGAGCCGTGTGCGATAGGTCACGTCCAGCCAGTTGGTGGGATGGACGCTGACCCTGCCCACGATGTCGGAGACATTGCCATTCAGCCCCGATAGCGGCGGCATGATCTGGGTCGATTCCGTGCGATAGGATTGGCCGACCAGCCCATCGACGTTCACCCCGCCCAGCGTCCAGTCCCCGTGCAGTCCGACATTGGCGCGGACGCCGCCCTCCAGCCGGTCGATCCCGGGGAAGCGGTTGAAGCTGAACAGGTTGGCGTCGCTGAACTCGAACGCCACGCTGTCCTCGTTGGGAACGCGGACGAGCTGACTGTTGCCGATATTGGGGGCGACGATCACCTGCGCGATGGGCTCGATCAGCTGCGTGCCGCTCGCCCCGCCATCGCGCCAGAATGGCCAGCGCACCTCCACAGCCGCCTGCGGCTGGGCACGGGCGAGGCTGTTCGAGCTGATCGGGCTGAAATTGGGGATCTCGTTGAGCTGGCTCGCGGAATAACTCGCCGCATCGACATGAAAGGTGAATTTCCACAGATCGCCGAGCTGGCCGCTGAACGGACGCTCCCAGTTCGCCGAGAGGCTGGCGCGCTGGGTATTGGTACCGATGCTACGCAGGACATTGAAGCCGCCGACATCGAAACTGAGCCGCCCGCCAAGATCATCGGGCTGGCCGAAATAGCTGTAGGTGTAGCGCGGCGCCACCACTGGCAGATTGGTGTTCGCGATCCCGGTGATCAGGCTCTGGTAGAACCGGCTGTCGAAGCGTGTGTAGGAGCCCTGGCCGAAACCCTCCAGGAAGAACTGGCTGGTCAGCACATCGGCGTACCACGCCACGCTGAAATCATGCAGATAGGCTGCGCTGGAAGCGCGATTGAAATCAAAGCCATATCGCCAAGTATCGTCGTAGTTGAAACGGCCGCTCGAAAACACGTGGCCACCGAAGCCGCCATTGCTGTCGGCCGCCGAGCTCTGCACGGTCAGCGAACCCTCATTCAACCGCAGCCGGTAATCCAGTTCCAGCTGCGAGCCCTGCTTGCTGGTGATCCAGGGCGTGATCGTCGCGTCCTGCTGGTCATCGATCACCCAGTAGTAGGGCTGAACGGCGAAGGCGCCGAGATTCTTGGAATAGCCGATCGCCGGGATCAGCAGCCCGCTCGCCCGCTTCACCGAGGGATCGACGTGCCACATATAGGGGAAATACGCGATCGGGATGCCGAACATGTCCAGCACCGCGTCCTCGTACTCGATTTTCTTGTGTTCCAGATCCTGCACCGCGGTCAGCGCCCTTATGTCCCATAGCGGCGGCTTGCTGGGATCCTTCGCGCAAAGGTTGCAGGTGCTGTAGATCATGCGCGACATCTCGTTCACCTTGCCCTCGGTGCGCCGGGCACCGTTGGCGGCCAGCCGCGCATTCTGCGCCAGCAGCGCCCGCATCCCCTTCATGATGCCGTTGCGCATGCCTTCGCTGAGCTCGGCATAGTCGGAGAACACCACCGAGCCGTCCGGCTCCAGCAGCACGACATTGCCGCTGGCCGCCGCGACATTGGTGTTGCGGTCGAACACGATCCGGTCGGCGCGCAGCACCCGGTCGTTCTGCCACGCCTCGACATGGCCGGTCGCGATCACCAGCGCGCGGTCCTGATCGTACTGCACCTGATCCGCGGTGAAAGTCACCGGCTTGTCGCCCGAGGGCGCCGGACCGCTGCCCACGCTGCTCAGCACGCCGAGCTGGGCTGCCGCCTGGTGGCCGAAGCCGCACAGCCCGGCCAGCACCAGCACGAGCAGAAGCAGGCCCGGACGCGAGCGCTGCGCCGCGCTCATCCGTCCTCGAGATGCAGCAACAGGGCAATCGCCATCATCAGCCCCGAGGCCGCCGGCGCCCACGCCGCCAGCATCACCGGCAGCGCGCCCGACTGGCCAAATTCCTCCGCGACCTTGGAGACGACGAACAGCGCGAAGCCCTCCGCGACGCCGCTGCCGATCATCCGCGCCACGCCGCCGCGGCGGGCCGGGCGCATCGAAAACCCGGCGGAGACCAGCGCCATGGTGGCCCCTAGCAGCGGCAGCGCAAGCAGCGACTGGAAATGCAGCCGGTGGCGGATCGTCGAAAAACCCGAGCGGTCGAGCAGAGCGATGAAATCCGGCAGCGCCCAGACCGACAGCGTGTCCGGCGAGGCGAAGCTCTCCTGCACCCGCGTCACCGTGAGATCGGTGGCGAGCGTGATACTGTGTGGCGCATCCGGCATGTGGTCGGGGGTGATGGTGCGGGCATTGTCGAAGCGCCAGCTGCCGTGATCGAGCGTGGCGCTCGACGCCTCGATCCGTTCCAGCAGCCGGTCCTCGGCATCCAGGCGGAACACACTGACATCGTGTGCCAGCAGGCGTTTCTTTTCCAGCTGTACCCCGCGGGCATGCAGGATCGACACGCCCTGCGGGTCCAGCCCGTGATCGGCCTGGCGCAGCCACAGCTGCCCGCCGGCCAGCGCGAGCGGGCCGCCGCCGGTACGCAGATAGGTGTTGTCCAGCACTTCCGCCCGCGCCAGCATGATCGAGGACAATGGGCTGACCGCGACGGTCGCGAACCCGCCGAGCGCCAGCGCGCACAACACCGGCGCGGCCAGAAACCCCCAGGCGGAAACCCCGCAGGCCCGCGCCACGATCAGCTCGGAAGACCGGGTCAGCCGCCAGAACGCCAGAATGCCGCCCAGCAGCACCGCGAAGGGCAGGATCTGCATCGCGACATAGGGCAGGCGCAGCGCCGCGATCTCGGTGACCAGCCCGAACGTGGCATCCGGCTTGGTGGCCGAACGACGCAGCAGCTCGATGAAATCGAACAGCGAAACGAGGCCGCTGAGCGCTGCCAGCATCGCCAGCACCGCGGTCATGAACTGACGCGAGACATACATCGACAAAGTTGCAGCGAAATACATCGTCTCAGCCGGACGTCACGGGGAGGGATCGCGCCGCCCGCCAGGCTGGCAGCGCCGGACCGTACAGCCACCAGGCGGCGACTACGCCCGGCCCGATCGCCTGCAGCCAGAGCAACGGCAGCAGCGTATTGTCGCGCGCCGCGAGGTTGCCGATGGCCAGCCCCCCGGCCAGCAACCCGACCACCACCAGAACCGCCAGCAGCGGCCGCAGGATCCCGCCATAGCGGCGGAACGCGCCGGTCAGCACCGAGACCAGCGCCACCAGCGCGAAGGACGCGGCGGTGAGCGGCGAGGCCAGGCGCTTATGCGCCTCCACCCGCCATTTCGGCGCATCCCGCGGATTGAGCATATCGGGGCCGGGATGCAGCAATTCGTCGATCGACATCTCGGTGGCGTCGCGATAGCGCTGCTCGTCACTGCGGCTGCCCTGGGCGAGGTCGAGCGCGTTCTCGGTGAACGTGAGTACGTTCAGCCGGCCGGTGCGACGGTCGATCTCCTGGCGGCTGCCGTTGTTGAGCAGCACCCGCGGCCCGCTCGGGCCTTCGACGATGCGGCCGCGCTCGGCGAGAATGGTGGCCGGTTCGCTCGGGTCACGCTGGTCGTCCACCAGCACGCCATGCAACGTGCCGTCGGTGTCGCGCTTGCGGATATACACGGTCAGGTCGTCGGAAACCGGGGCGAACACGCCATCCTGCAGAAGGAACGCCGCCATGCGGTTGCGAATCTCGAATTGATACTCGCGGAAAGCGGTCATCGCCTGCGGCACGATCCAGACATTCAGCAGATAGCAGGCGGCGACGGCGATCACCGCGACCGCGAGCGCGGGGCGCGACAAAGCGAAGGGCGACAGCCCGGCCGAGCGCATCACCGTCAATTCCCGATCTCCGGCCAGGCGCTGATAGATGAACTGGGTGACCACGAAGGTGGTGATCGGCAGGATCACCGCAATGAAGCTCGGGATCAGCAGCCCGGTCAGGCCGAGAAACACGCCGAGCGAGAGCCCGCGATTGACCACGAGTTCGACGAAGCGCAGCGACTGGGTCAGCCAGATCAGCGCGACCAGCCCGCCGGTGACGGCGATCAGGGCGCCCATCAGCTGGCGGAACACATAACGGTCGATCCGCGTGATGAGCGGAAAGCGGGCCATGACGGTTGATAGGGCTCCCTGGTTCGGCGGGCGAGTTTAGCCGGCCGGAGGGACGGGGGCAAAATTTCCGGCTGGCGGCGGCCCTGCGAGCCGGATCCCGGGGCCGCGACCCCGGGCCTGCGCGCCGCCCGGCGCCAGGATGGGTGCGGGTCGGCAGCGCGATCGCTCCAGCGCCGGTTGATCACGGACGCGGCGTTCCGGCGGGCCGGCCCCGGCCCGGCCGCGCGTGGCGGCAGGGCATGCGGCCACCGGTGGCGGCGCGGCGCCGGCATCGCGGGAGCCCACCCCGACACTTCGTTGCTTGGGCGGTGCGAATGCCTCCCGCGGCCTGAATGAGGCGGGACGTGTTTCGGGGTCGCAAAAGACGGTATCGATTTCCAAAGGCGACACGCTGACCCTGGCCGACCCGGCGCGCTTCAGCGTCCACAGCGTGGACTTCGCTCCTGGCGGATCGGGCACGCTGAAATTCGGAGATGCCAAAAGCTTCGGCGGCACGATCGCGGGGTTCAACAGCGGCGACACGATCGACCTGCTGAAGATGATCGCGAGGGGTCGTTCCTTTACCGGCGGCGCATTGACACCCGGCACCGCATCCGGCGCGATCGGCCTGACCTTCGCGGGCAGCTACACGACCGCGAATTTCGCCGTCGGTTCCGATGGCAAGGGTGGCACCGACATATGTTTCGTGACACCGCCCGCCGCCGCCATGGCCGATCTGGTGCGCGGCGCCCTCCCGGTCGCGAACCCGCTGCCGGAGGCCCTGGCGCGGGGCGCGGGCAGCTACCATGCCGATCCGCTGCCGTCGCATCTGCCGGTGCCCGATTTCGGGCATCGCTAGAGCCCGCCACCGGAACCGATTTGCATGGGTTCTGCGGTCCGCTCGCACTCCCGTTCGTTGTTCCGGCGAGCAATTTTATCGCGGGTGAAGGCAAGCTGATGCAATCGCGCTCCGACAGACGCGCGACCCGGTCTGTCGTGAGAGACCCATCCTTTCGGGGAGGGGTCTCCGCAGCCGGCAGGCCGCGTCCTGGCCCCAAATGGTCCCTCGGGACCTGCAATGCCTGGGGGCGCTCGCCAGCGAAAGGGTCCGGGGCCTCGGCCCCGGAGCCGCCGGCTTCAGGCGTTCGCCACGGTCCCTGCCGACTGGGCCCGACGGCTCTGCCACAGCGCCACGAAATCCACCGGCTGCAGCAGCACCGGCGGGAAACCCCCGTCGCGGGTCACATCGGCCAGGATGTTCCGGGCATAGGGGAACAGCAGGCGGGGACATTCCACCAGCAGTACCGGCTCCATCGCGTTCTCCGGCACGCCGGTCAGGGTGAACACCCCGGCATAGGTCAGTTCGGCCACGAACACCGTGGGCGGGATGCCATGAGCAGCCTCGCCGCCGCCATTGGCAGGGGCCGGCTGCTCGTGGGCCTCGGCACGGATGATCAGCATCACCTCGAACCGGCTCTGGCCGTCCTCGATCCGGCGGGCCTGGACATCCAGGCTGATCTGCACCTGCGGCTGGGCACGCAGTGTGGTGTAGATGCGCGGAGCGTTCGGCACCTCGAAGGACATGTCCTTCACGTACTGGATATTCACCACCAGCGGCACCGCCTGGGCGGCCTGCGGGGTCGGCGCGGTCTCGGACATGGACGGTCTCCATTGCAAGGGGGTGTTGCGACACACCCCGCGTGGGCCGGCGGTTAGCACGGCCCGACCGCTGGCGCCATCCCGAAGGCCGGCCGGGCAATGCGCTGCAAGGGACCTGCGCTCATCTGGGCGGCGCTATTCCGCACTGCGCCAGGGCGAACGGTCCGCCCAGCTGCGCAGCGCGGTATCCGCCCAGGAGACGGGCTTGTCGGCATGACAGAGGGTGCAGGCATTGGGGATGCCCAGCGCCTCGGTCCGCGCCGGCGTGACGAAGTGGAAAGTGTGGCTGCTGACATTCACATCGGCGAGAGTCTGTTCGATCTTCGGCATATGGCAGGCGACGCAGGCGCTGCCGGGGCTGCCGGGCAGGTGATGCGTATGGGCCTCGATCGAGGCGGCGTGCGGGCCGTTCTGGCCACCGGCGGCATGGCAGGTCAGGCAAATGGTGGCGGGCGGCTGGCGCAGCATCGCCTCGTTGGCCGTCCCATGGGGATCGTGGCAGCTGACGCAGGTGACACCGCGGGCATACATCAGGCTGGTCACGAAGTCGTTGCCCTGCATGCGGTTCTTGTGCCCGGTGCCGTCAGCGAAATGGGTGAAGCTGGTCTGCCCCAGCTTATGGTCTTCCAGCCGCCAGAAATCGGCCAGATGCAGCCCGACTTCATAGCCCACCGGCCAGTCATAATATTTGCCGCCGATCGGATTGCCCGGCGGCTGGCCCTGGGAATGGCACTGGATGCAGGTATCGTTGGCCTGCACGGCATCGAAGCGGCCGGGGTTGAGAATGGTCTCACGCAGCGGACGCGCCACATGGGCGCTGCCCGGACCGTGGCAGCGCTCGCAGCCGACATTCCACTCGCTGACCGTCCGGGTGGCGATGTCGTAATTGACCGAATGACAGCCATCGCAGAGCGGCCCGGTGGGGCGCTGGAAATTATCCGGCGGATACAGCGTGGCCCACCAGTCCGCGCCGTTGGGCACGAAGTATTTACGCCAGATCTTATGGGTCACGTCCCACTGGGCCGGCAGAACATAATAGTCATCACCACGTTTCGTGAAATACCGCTGCTTCCATTTGCTTCCGTAGACGAAGGCAATGTCGTCCCTGGTGAAGTTCACCAGCGGATCGGGCTTGGACAAATCGGGGATGATGGCATCGGGATGGTCGCGCGGGTCGCGGACCACATTGGCCATCCTGGTGTCCTTCCAGCGCGCGTAGATCTCGGCATGGCAGGTCTGGCAGGCGGCCGATCCGACATAATGGGCTCCGGCCACCGGGGCGACCGGCGGTGCCTGCATCGGCGCCACCACCGGCAGATGGCGGAGGAAAGCCACCAATTGCCACACCGCGCGGTCCGGCAGGGACCAGGCCGGCATCGCCGTGTTCCGGATGCCGTTGCGGATGTGGTAGAACAGCTCGCCGTCGGTGGCGGCGGAGACGTCGATGCCGCCCAGCGCCGGCGGGCGCGGATATTCCCCGGCGCCGAGCGTGGTGTGGCCGCCCCCGTCATAGCCGTGGCAGGTCTCGCAGTTCTGTTGGAACAGATCGGCGCCGGCGGCGATCTCCGCCGGGTCGTTGCCGAGCGGGTTGACCCTCGCCTTCTCCTCCGCCGGCACGCTGTGGTGCAGCAACCAGGTCGCGATCACGATTTCGGCCAGAGGCGGAGTGTTCCGGGCGCTGGACAGGCCGGGCAGGACGGCACGGTCGAGCAGCAGGACGATCGCGGCAAGTCCGGCCAGCACCGCCAGCGCAAGTTTCATGCGCCTGGTCATCGCTCCCGCCTCCCGTTCATCGCGTTGGATCCAGCCCCATCGGACACATAGCCCGCAGCCGGGCGCTGCCAAGCCCGGCCCCCTGGTCGGCCGTGCTGATGACCGTCCGCACACACCATGCCGCCACCCGCAGGCTCGGCCCGAGCGGCGGCCTGGTCAAACCGAAGCAGGCGGGGGTCGACAGCCCCGGTGCAGTCTATCCAGCCCCCGCCAGGCTCACGGATGCCAGACGATGGTCTCCGGCGCCGGGGCATGGGGATCGCAGCGCAGCCAGGTGCCATTGGTCACGCTCTGGCCGGTCAGCGCCAGGATGAACCCCCAATGGCTGACCACCAGCGTGTCGGCCCAGTCGTTCCGACCCTTCATCTGTGCCCGGAAGCGCGCGGCGCGGGCGATGATCACCTCGGCGGTCTCCTCGGCATCGGGCCACCAGACCTCTTCGATCGCGCCGAAATCATGCTCCGGCCACGCCTGCTGCAGCGCCGAGCGCGGCGAGCCGATATCGCAGGTGAAGGCGAAGCGCTCGCGCACGATCGGGTTCACCGCGACCGGCACGCCCAATGCGGCGGCGAGCGGCGCCGCGGTCTGCAAGGCGCGGGTATAGGGCGAGGCCAGGATGCGGCGGATGCCCGCCCCGGCCAGGGCGCGGGCCGCCGCCTCGGCCTGCGCCTGGCCGGCCTCGGTCAGTTTCGGATCGACGATGCCGGGATCGCGCCTCGTGGCGGTATAGTGAAGGTTGAATTCGCTCTGGCCGTGGCGCATGAGGATCATGAGTGCGGCCATAGCCAAGCCGGCAACCGGACGCAATCCCGCGCGCCCTCCCTGGTCACCGGCGATGCCGCGCGCCGCCACCACAGGGTGTCCGACATGATCATGTTGTGTCGCAGCAGGCGCGCCCCTATGTCTTGCCGGTCATACGAAAGAGATGGTCATGGGCGGCGGCGGTTTCCCGATCGATCTGGTGCTGTTCGGCATGGTGGCAGCTTTCCTGGTGCTGCGGCTGCGCAGCATCCTGGGCCGGCGCACCGGCTATGAACGACCGCCCGAGGCCTATCAGCGCCCGGTGACGTCCTCTGGCAATCTCGCCCCGACGATCGAGGGTCAGGCCGAGCCGCAGGTTCCATCCGCCCGGACACTGCCCGACCCGGCGAGCCCGGTCGGCCAGACGCTGATGCAGATGCACGAAGTCTCCCGCGATTTCGACCCGGCACATTTCCTGGCCGGCGCCGAGACCGCCTTCCGCATGATCGTCGCCGCCTTCGCCGAGGGCAATCGCGACACGCTGCGGGCGCTGCTCTCGCCGGAAACCTTCGCCGCCTTTGACAGCGCGCTGACCGCGCGGGAAGCGGCGGGGCATACCCAGCGCACCGAGATCCGATCGATCGAGCAGGCACTGATCGAGACGGCGGAGCTGCGCGGCAGCATCGCCTCGATCACCATGCGCTTCGTCTCCGACCAGACCAACGTGACCCTGGACCAGGCGGGACAGCCGGTAGCCGGCGCCGATGCGGTGACCGAGATCACCGATCTGTGGACTTTCGAGCGCGACCTGACCACCGCCGATCCCACCTGGCGCCTGGTGGCCGCGCGCAGCGCCTGACACAGGGCCGCCCGCCGGGATGGATCTGCCGGTCGCGCCGCCCGACAGGATCGCGCCGCACGAACTGATCGAAGGCGACTGCCTGGACGTGCTGGCGCGGCTGCCGGCCGGGTCGGTGGATATCGTGGTCACGTCCCCACCCTATAACCTCGATCTCGGCTATCTCGTCTATCAGGACCGGCGCAGCGAGGCCGGCTATCTCGACTGGATGGTCGCGGTCGCCGCGGCGCTGCGGCGGGTGATGAAGCCGCGGGCATCGTTCTTCCTCAATATCTCCGGCTCCTCCACCCGGCCCTGGCTGCCATTCGAACTGATCGTGCGGCTGCGCGCGCTGTTCGTGCTGCAGAACCACATCGCCTGGGTGAAATCGATCGCGACGCCAGGCGATACGGTGGGGCATTTCAAGCCGGTGGGGGGGCGACGGTTCCTGAACCACAACCACGAGCACATTTTCCACCTGACCCTGGACGGACAGGTGCAGCTGGACCGGCTGGCGATCGGCGTGCCCTTCAAGGACAAATCCAACATCGCCCGGCGCGGCCATGCCGGGGATCTGCGCTGCCGGGGCAACACCTGGTTCATTCCCTACGACACGGTGCAGAGCAAGGCGGAGAAATTCCACCATCCGGGTACGTTTCCGGTCGATCTGCCGCGCTGGTGCATCCGCCTGCACGGGCAGGACCGGCCGGTGGTGCTGGATCCGTTCCTGGGGACCGGTACCACGCTGGTGGCGGCGGAACGGGAAGGGGCGAAGGGGATCGGCATCGAACTCGATCCCGCCTATCTGGAGATTGCGCGGGCGCGGATCGAGGCGGAGCGATCGGCGCCGGGATGAGGCTCGGCCAGGGGCGCTGCCCGCAAGAGCCCTTGCAGAGCCGGCATTCCCTGGCAGGTCTCCGCCCCGGAACGGGACCTGTGGGCCTTGCGGCGGAGCCCTGGCCTTGGCTTCGCATCCTGCCCTAGACTGACGCCATGCAAGACCGCAAGCCCCGCGTCGCCCTGTTCGTCACCTGCCTGGTGGATCTGCACCGGCCCAGCGTCGGCTTCGCCGCGATCCGGCTGCTGGAACACGCCGGCTGCACGGTGGAAGTGCCACGCGCCCAGACCTGCTGCGGCCAGCCGGCCTACAACACCGGCGATCGCGCCTCCGCGGCCGACATCGCCCGCGGCCTGCTGGATGCGTTCGGCGGCTACGACTATGTGGTGGTGCCCTCCGGCTCCTGCGGCGGGATGCTGCGCCACCATCTGCCACATCTGTTCGACGAAGACCCCAATCTGCGGGCCCGCGCCGACGCGCTGGCCGCGCGAACCTACGAACTCGTGTCCTTCCTGACCGATATCCGCGGCATGACCTCGGTGCCCGTCTCGTTCGCCGGATCGGTCACCTATCACGACAGTTGCTCCGGCCTGCGGGAGATGGGCGTCAAAGCGCAGCCGCGGCAGTTACTGGGCACGATCGCGGGGCTGAGCCTGCGCGAACTGACCGATCCGGACGTGTGCTGCGGCTTCGGCGGCACATTCTGTGTGAAATACCCCGAGATCTCCGTACGCATGGTCGACAACAAGGCGAAGGATATCGTCGCCACCGAGGCCGAGACGCTGCTGGCCGGCGACATGGGCTGCCTGCTGAACATGGCCGGCAAGCTCAAGCGCGACGGCAGCACGGTGAAGGTGCGGCACGTGGCCGAGGTTCTGGCAGGGATGACCGACGATCTGCCGGCGATCGGGGAGGGGCGTGGGTGAGGCGGGACCGCGCCATTCCTGCCTGAGCACACAATCCGCATCTGCAACCTGTCAGGACCACAAGATGACCGATCTCTGGCGCCTGTCCGCGACCGACCTTGCCGCCCGCATCCGCGGCCGCGAGATCTCCGCCCGCGAAGCCGCCGAGGCAGCACTCGACCGGCTGGAAAAGGTCAATCCCCGCATCAACGCCGTGGTCGCCCACCACCCCGACGAGGTGCGCGCCGAGGCCGACGCGATCGACCGTAAAATCGCCGGCGGCGAACCCCCAGGGCCGC
The DNA here is from genome assembly GCA_027311165.1 of bacterium. Taxonomy (GTDB): domain Bacteria; phylum Pseudomonadota; class Alphaproteobacteria; order Acetobacterales; family Acetobacteraceae; genus DAICZL01. The sequence goes on along the minus strand of DAICZL010000166.1, from coordinate 4,768 downwards.
TCGCCGGCGTGCCGGTCACGGTCAAGTGCAATATCGACCAGGCAGGCTTCGCCACCACCAACGGCGTGACGCTCCAGCGCGATCTGATCGCGAAGACCAGCAGCCCGGTGGTGGACAATCTGCGCCGCGCCGGCGCGGTGATCCTGGGACGGACCAACACCCCGGCCTTCTCGCTGCGCTGGTTCACCACCAACCTGCTGCATGGTGCGACCAGGAACCCGCGCGACCCGGCCATCACCCCGGGCGGCTCCTCGGGCGGGGCCGCCGCGGCGGTGGTCGCGGGCATCGGCCATCTGGCCCATGGCACGGACATCGCCGGGTCCATTCGCTACCCCGCCTATGCCTGCGGGGTGCACGGGCTACGCCCCACGATCGGCCGCATTCCCGCCTACAACGCCACCGCGCCGGAGCGCACGATCGGCCCGCAGATCATGGCCGTGTCCGGCCCGATCGGCCGCAGCATCGCCGATCTGCGCGCCGGCCTGCTGGCCATGGCCGCACCCGATCCGCGCGACCCGTGGTATGTGCCGGTGCCCTTCGAGGGCCCGCCAGTGCCCCCACTGGCCGCGCTGTGCCTGCGCCCCAACGGGCTGGCCATCGCGCCGGAGGTGGAAGCCGCCCTGCTGGACGCCGCGCGGCGGCTGGAACAGGCCGGCTGGACCGTGGTGCCGGTCGAGGACACCCCGAGTCTCGCCGAAGCGACCGAACTCGCGATACGGCTCTGGCTGGGCGACGGCTTCGCCGCGCTGGAACAGGCCGTCGAGCGGGAAGGCGATCCCGGAGCGCGCGCCGTGGTGGCGGGAATGCGTGACCAGGCCAGGGGGCTCGCGCCCGACATGGTGGCATCGACCCTGACCCGCCGCGCCACGCTCACCCGCGAATGGCTGCTGTTCCTGGACCGCTATCCGGTGCTGCTGCTGCCGGTCTCGGCCGAGCTGCCTTTCCCCGATGGTCTCGATCTGCAGGGCGAGGACAATTTCCGCCGGGTGTGGCGGGCGCAGCTGACCCAGACCGGACTGCCGCTGATGGGCCTGCCCGGCCTGACGGTCTCCACCGGCATGGTGGGTGCAACCCCGGTTGGCGTGCAGATCGTCGCCGGCCGCTATCGGGAGGATCTGTGCCTACGTGCCGGCGAGGCGATCGAGGCCGGCGGCGTGCCACACGCACCGATCGATCCGGCGGGCTGATCACCCCCCGGCGCCGGATCGTTAGCTCACGATAGCCCGATCCCGGCGATCGCCATGATCGGCGGGCCGGCCGGCGCCGCGATGCCGCATCCTGCAACGATCAACCTGGAGAAGTGGTGGAGCCAAGGGGAGTCGAACCCCTGACCTCCTGAATGCCATTCAGGCGCTCTCCCAACTGAGCTATGGCCCCGTCCGCTTGGGAGGCGGCATATAGACCCGCAATCGCGGAGGGATCAAGTGCCCGGTTGCACCCTGAACGGCGCTTCCGTCTTGGCGCGGATTTCTTCCAGATCGGCCCCCGGCGCCAGCGCGGTCAGCACCAGCCCATCCGGCTCAACCGCGAACACGCCGAGTTCGGTGATCACCAGATTGACCACGCCGGCTCCGGTCAGCGGCAGGGTGCAGCGCTTCAGCAGCTTGGGCTTGCCAGCGGCGGTATGCTCCATCAGCACCACCACGCGCCGCACGCCGGCGACCAGGTCCATTGCCCCGCCCATGCCCTTGACCATCTTGCCGGGGATCATCCAGTTCGCCAGGTCGCCGTTCTCGGCCACCTGCAGCGCGCCCAGGATGGAGATGTCGATATGCCCGCCGCGCACCATCGCGAAGCTCGCGGCGCTGTCGAAATAGCTGGTGGTGGGCAGTTCGGTCACGGTCTGCTTGCCGGCATTGATCACGTCGGCGTCTTCCTCGCCCTCGAAGGGAAACGGGCCGGTGCCCAGCATGCCGTTCTCGCTGTGCAGCTGGATCGACATTCCCTCCGGGATGTAGTTCGCCACCAGCGTCGGGATGCCGATCCCGAGATTGACATAGAATCCGTCGTGCAGTTCCTGCGCGGCGCGGGCGGCCATCTGATCGCGGGTCCAGGGCATGGTATCTCTCCTTCAGGCGCGCTTGCGCACGGTGCGCTGCTCGATCAGCTTGTCCAACCGATCGATCTGCACCATGCGTTTGACGAAGATCCCCGGGGTGACGATGTGGTCCGGGTCGAAACTGCCCGAGGGCACCATTTCCTCGACCTCCACCACGGTCACCTTGGCGGCGGTCGCCATCATCGGGTTGAAGTTCCGGGCGGTCTTCCGATAGACCAGATTACCTTCCGGATCGGCCTTCCAGGCATGCACGAGCGCCAGATCAGCGAACAGCGATCGCTCCATCACGTAGGAGCGGCCGTCGAACTCCCGCACCTCCTTGCCCTCGGCCACGGCCGTGCCGACACCGGTCGCGGTGAAGAAGGCCGGAATGCCAGCCCCACCGGCACGGATACGCTCTGCCAGAGTACCTTGCGGGTTGAATTCGATCTCCAGCTCGCCGGCCAGGAACTGGCGAGCGAAAGTCGCATTCTCGCCGACATAGGAGCTGATCATCTTGCGGATCTGGCGGGTATGAAGCAGCACACCCAGCCCGGCAGTGTCGATGCCGGCATTGTTGGAAATGAAGACGAGATCCTTCACCCCCGACGCACGGACGGCCTCGATCAGCACTGCGGGAATGCCACAAACGCCAAAGCCGCCCGACATGATCGTCATGCCGTCACGTAACAGCCCGGCCAGCGCGGCCGTCGCGTCCGGATAGATCTTGTTGACCGCCATCTTTCGCTCTTTCTCCGTGCCGACAGTAGATTCCTGCTCGTCCGATCCGGACCGGTTCAAGCTGCCACTGTGCGGGGTTGGAGGCAATCAAAGGCTCCGACGGTGCCTGTAGGACCCCTCAAGGAGCGCCGCTCCCTGGATCCGGATCCTCGGAAGACATTCAGCCGCGAGAGGGGTCCGGGACCAGGACCCAGCGAGCATGCCGTTGGACGTTGGGAGCTTAACCCAGGGCTTTCCCGCTTCGATCCGCACGCAGACCGGGGGGGGACACGCCATCCCAGACCGGGAGGGACCGGTCAACCCGACAGCAGACCCACCGGCATTGCAACCGCCACGCCGGCGCCAGTTTTGGCCAATCGCCGGCCGCTGGCAGCCTTCCGCTCCATTTCGAGCTCGGCGCTGATCTCGGCTGCCAGTTCCGGATTGGCGCGCCGGATCTGGCCCACCCGCAAGGCCGCTGCGGCCCCTGGGGCAGGCTCCATCAGCCAGGCCTCCAGAAACAGAAGATCGGCCGCCGTACGCCAGTCCCTGGCGGTCTCCAGCGCACGCTTGAGCGCAGCGGTACGCGCCACATCCAGAACCTGGCTATGGGACGGAGTCATTCGCAGTCCTCCCCGGACACCGCATAACCGACGAAGGTTAACAACCGATCTACGGGTCGGTTCCAACCTTGCTGCCGCTCGCGGTTCGGCGTTCAGGTAGGGTCTGGCGATCTGTGCCGCCAGGACCCGGCGATGACGACTTGGTGAAACGCTTTGTCCAGGACCTCCCGCCCTGGCCGCGCCAATCAGTAGCGATAAGCCTCGTGCTTGAAAGGGCCCGAGACAGGCGCGCCAATATACTCCGCCTGTTGAGGCGAGAGTATGGTCAATTTTGCCCCGACCTTGCCCAGATGGAGCGCAGCCACCTTCTCATCGAGCTGCTTGGGCAGAGTATAGACCTGACGCTGATAGCGACCCTTGGGCGCCGTCCAAAGCTCGATCTGCGCCAACACCTGGTTGCTGAAGGACGCGCTCATCACGAAGCTCGGATGCCCGGTGGCGTTGCCCAGATTGACCAGCCGCCCCTCGCTCAGCACGATCAGACGCTTGCCGTCGGGGAACACCACCTCGTCCACCTGCGGCTTGACGTTCTCCCAGCGATAGTTGCGCAGCGCGGCGATCTGAATCTCGCTGTCGAAATGGCCGATATTGCAGACGATGGCGCGGTGCTTCATCGCGCGCATGTGATCCTGGGTGATCACGTCGATATTGCCGGTCGCGGTCACGAAGATGTCGCCGCGCGGGGCGGCCTCTTCCATGGTGACCACCTCATAGCCTTCCATCGCCGCCTGCAGCGCGCAGATCGGGTCGATCTCCGTCACCAGCACCCGGCAGCCGGCGTTGCGCAGCGACGCCGAGGAGCCCTTGCCGACATCCCCGAAGCCCGCCACCACGGCGACCTTGCCGGCCATCATCACGTCGGTGCCGCGGCGGATGGCATCGACCAGCGACTCGCGGCAGCCATAAAGATTATCGAATTTCGACTTGGTGACGCTGTCATTGACGTTGATCGCCGGCACCAGCAGCTTGCCGTCTCGCGCCATGTCGCGCAGCCGGTGCACCCCCGTCGTGGTCTCTTCCGAGATGCCCCGCACATCAGCCAGCATCTCGGGGTATTTCTCGTGCATCAGCACCGTGAGATCGCCGCCGTCATCGAGGATCATGTTCGGCGTCCAGCCGTCGGGACCCCGCACAGTGGCCTCGATGCACCACCAGAACTCCTCCTCGGTCATGCCCTTCCAGGCGAACACCGGCACCCCCGCCGCGGCGATCGCCGCCGCCGGCACCCCGGTCTTCGCGTGGAAGGGCATGGACGAGGAGTCCTTCTGGTGGTGCATCGACGAAACCATCCGCGGCCCCGATGGCTGGACGCCGAACATGATCCTCGATGACGGCGGGGATCTCACGCTGCGCATGCACGAGAAGCACCCCGACATGCTCGCCGATG